>CBIHQF010000413.1:0-4259 GCA_966211665.1 uncultured Pseudomonas sp.
TTAAAAACAGGCCGGGACTCGGCGTCTCAAAATGCTCATTTACAACCCGTAAACTGCGCTTTTTCGCCTGTTTTTGCCTAGCCTCGGCTGCCTCGCCTACGTTTTTCAACGGCCTGCTAGCGCGAGTGAGCGAAGGCGAACCAATCGAAGCCGGATCAGTCGGTAACTGTGACCCCCAGGGAGGAACCCAGATGGCAGAGCAAAACCCGAGCATCATTTCCCATGTATCGATCGGCACCAATCAGTTCGACGAGGCCGTGACCTTCTACGACAAGGTGCTGCCGACCCTGGGCTGCAAGCGCATCCTGGCGTTTCCCGGCGCCGTCGCCTATGGCCGCGAATACCCGGAATTCTGGGTGCAGAAGCCGATCGACGGGCTGGTGGCGAATGTCGGCAACGGCACCCATTTCGGCTTTTTCGCCCACGACAAAGAGTCGGTGCAGGCCTTCTATCAGGCTGCTCTGGACGCCGGTGCGAGCCCCGATGGCGCACCCGGACCGCGTGCCGAGTACGGCGAACCCTATTACGGCTGCTTCGTGCGCGACCTCGATGGCCACAAGATAGAAGCGGCGTATTGGGACATGGAGCTGGTCAACGAACTCTATATCGAGCCGCACCAGCACTGAGAAACACCGCCTCGGTAGCCCGGATGCAATCCGGGGGAGCGATGCTCGGCGCACAACCGCTCCCGGATTGCGCTGGTGCTTATTCGGGCTACGGGCGCGCTTAATCGAACGCCATTAGGGTCTGCCGGCCCGCTGCGGCTTCATCCCCGACAAACGCGGCAACAGCGCACGCTCGAACAAGCGCGGAAAGAAGCGTGCGAGTATCCGCGCGCGCCAATCGACATTCGACAACACCAACAAGCGCCGCCGCTTGAGGGCACCGCGATAGATGGCCTCGGCGACATCCTGCGGCGAGGCCACCTTGCCCATGGCCAGCGGCGGCTGCGCGGCCACGGAGCCGTCGCCGACCAGGGCGTTCTTGCGCAGATCGGTGGCGGTGAAGCCGGGACACACCAGCATCACATTGACCCCCGAGCCTTTCAGCTCGTAGCGCAGGGTTTCGAACAAGCCGTGCAGGGCATGCTTGCTGGCGTTGTAGGCGCTGCGATAGAGCAAAGGCGCGAAACCCGACAGCGAACTGAGCACGATGATCTGCCCGCCGCGGGCTATCAGGCTGGGCAAGGCCGCCTTGGTGCAGTGCAGCGCGCCGAAGTAATTGACCGACATGATCCGCTGGAACACCGCGAGATCGGTATCGGCGAAGCTGCTGCGGTGGGTGATGCCGGCGTTATTGACCAGCACGTCGATGCCGCCGAAACGCTCGATGGCCAGGGCCACGGCGCGCTGCACCGCGGCGGCGTCGGCGACGTCGCACAGCAGCCCCAGGGCTTCGGCATTGTGATGATCGGCCAGGTGCTGCACCAGGCTGTCGAGGGCTTGCTGCTGCAAGTCGAGAATCACCAGGCGCGCCCCGGCCTGGGCCAGACGCATGGCCAGGGCGCGACCGATACCGGCGCAACCGCCGGTGATCAGCACGACCTTGCGATCGAATACTTTATTGGCGAATACCTTGCGATACATACCGACCTCATTTGCCTGACGGGCTCTTTGCTAGCGCCAGAGCCGAGCATTCAGCCTCTAACGCCTCAATAACGATGCCTACTAGAGCTTGTTATGGCTGCCATCGCAACAGGGGGCTGCGCGCGTATGCTTGCAACCGCAGAAATACAGGGTGGTGGTCTCCTCGGCGTGGTATTTGAATGGGCGAATATCTGTGCCTTTATGGCTGCCATCGCATAGCGGTTGGGTCGCGCTGCGCCCACAGCGGCACCAGAAATAATCATGGCCGGCCTGCACTTGCAGCGCATAGGGGCCACGTCGGGCGATCAACGGTTCGGTCATGCCGGCGCCTCGTTCGGGTATGCTCCTTCCCCTTGAGCATAGTTCACGCCCCACAAGGCCACGCGCGTCATGGCCTATGTACGCCATCACGACGCGCCGGATGCCTCCAGCCATTTGCCGGTGATCGCCCGTCTGCTTTACCGCCGCTCGAACAGCCGGACTGAAAACCGGACAAATCGCTCTGGACAAAGACATGGGCATTTCGCCATGCTCGTCTTCGTAACAGAGTATTTAAAGACGGCCAAAGAGCTGCTAACCGATTGATGCGAATACATTTCTTTCTGCTGCTGATGGTCACACTGCTGCCCGTCCCGGGCCATGCTCAACCTGCCGAAGGCGTGGCCGGCCCGCTGGTACAGGTGGGCTTCTACGAATTTCCACCGCACTCCTACAGCGACAGCCAGGGCCGTCCACGAGGGGCCATCCTGGAACTGACCGAGCGTCTGTTGAAGCACGCCGGCTACCGCGCGGAGATCCGTTCGTACCCCAGCGCGCGCCTGTATGGCGCCCTGCAAGATGGCAGCGTGCATATCTGGCCCGGTGCGCCTGGCAAGCCCGAACTGGCCGACCACACCCTGGAAACCCGCACCCAGGTCGGCGAGATCGTGCTCAACCTGTATTTCCGTCGCGACACCTCGCTACCGCGCTTGCCGGAAGACCTCAAAGGCCGCGGGCTGATCATGATCACCGGCTACACCTACTGGAAACCGATCAACGAGATGCTCAGCGACCCCGCGCTGCAAATCGAGAGCCATCGCACCAGCACCCATACCGCCGCCCTGGAAATGCTCCAGCGCCATCGCGGCGATTTCCTTCTCGACTATCAAACCCCGGTCGAACAAGCCCGCCAACGGCTGGGCATGGGCGAACTTCCGTTTATCCAATTGCAGCGCATCCCGCTGAACCTGATCGTCTCGCGCCACGCACCGGGCGCCGAAGCGCTACGCGACGCCCTCGACCGCGCCTACCAGGAACTGCAAGCGGCAGGCGTAGACCTGCGCCTGCCCTGATCGCGCCACCGGTCCAGGAGCGATGCCGATAACTGGACAAAACGCCACTGGCGCCGCAACATTCCCCGCCCTTTTGTCGCCGCATCTTTATAAAAAAAACGGCAATTGCTGCCGCGGTAACCCATGCGAATACGTTTCTGTTTTTTGCTCTGCAGCGCCTTGTTCTGCGGGCCGAGCCCCGCCCAGGACGCCCCGGCGCCTCTCGCCCCGCTGGTCAAGGTCGGCTATTACGAGTTCCCGCCCTACACCTACACCGATGCCGAAGGCCGCCCGCACGGCGCCACCCTCGATTTGCTCCAGCGCCTGCTGGATAAGGCCGGCTACCGCAGCGAGTTCCGCGGCCTTCCCGGCGCGCGCCTGTACGCCGGCCTGCGCGACGGCGGCGTGCACCTCTGGCCGGGCGCGACCGGCAAGGAAGAACTGCGCGCTCACGTATTGGAAAGCCGCAGCGTGCTCGGCGAACTCGACCTGGCGCTCTACCGCCGCCCGGACATGCCGCCGGCCAAACTGCCGGAGGACCTGGCCGGACGCGGCGTCATCGCGATCAGCGGCTACACCTACTGGAAACCCTACAGCGACTGGCTGCAGGACCCGGCGCTGAATGTGCAGGTACACCGCACCAGCAGCCACGGCGCCGCGCTGGAAATGCTCCAGCGCCATCGCGGCGACTTCCTCCTCGACTACCACATCCCGGTCGAACAGGCCCGTCGACAGCTCGGCATAGCCCCGATGCCGCACCAGATACTGCAGCGGCTGACGGCCAAGATGATCATTTCCAAGAAAGCCCCGAACGCCGAAGCCCTGCGCGACGCCCTGGATCGGGCCTACGAGCAGTTGCAGGCGGACGGCGAGGATCTGCGCCTGGAGTGAGCGCTCACGCCCCTGACGGTAGAGCGTCCGTGCGCACTAGCAGCTGGTCGCGGCAAATCACCAGGCGCCGACGGGCTGCTAGGCTCAAGTTGTTCCACCGGCACAGGACGGAGGCCGACAAGATGGCAAGAAAGCAAAAGCGCTTAGCCCAAACCGCCAGCTGGCTCTCGGCGCTGCTCCTTTGCGCCGCAACCGCCGTTCAGGGCAACCAACTCATCACCCTGCATTACAACGAGCGCGCGCCCTATCTGCAGACCCTGGACAACGGCAAAATCGCCGGCCTCACCGCGACCCCGGCCGAACAAGCCCTGCGCCGCGCCGGCATCGACTTCAAGTGGGAGAAAACCCCTTCCAACCGGCAGATCCAGCTCCTCGAAAAGAACGCCGGCGCGGACTGCATGGTCGGCTGGTTCAAGAACCCGCAGCGCGAACTGATCGGCAACTACACCCTGCCCCTGTACCAAGACAAACC
>CBIHQF010000414.1:0-4254 GCA_966211665.1 uncultured Pseudomonas sp.
AAAGCCGCGTTTCCACAGATCGATATGGTCGCCAGTGCGCTCATCGAGACTCTGCCCGGCTTGCTGGAAGCAGTCCTTGAAGAAGATCAGTCCGGTCTTGTCGGCCAGCTTGAGACGCTCCTGTGCACTGCCACCGATGATCAGCGGGCGGCCCAGGTGGTGTTTCCACAACCAGTTGGCCAATGATTCAGCGCCCCTGGCGTGTGCGTGAGCACATTTGGGTTCGGTGTAGGTGGACTTGTTGACCTTGATGGTCTTGTCGGCATTGAGCGTGTAGCTCATGCGAATGGCGCATTGGTTCGCCCATGGACCATCACATACCTTACCGTCGGGGTACTCGTTCCAGATCTTGAGATATTCGTTCCACAGATTGATAAACGAAGGCTTGGCCATGAAACAGTCTCATTACTGCGTGAATCGGAGTATTCCCAATGCCGACCGCCCCCGGCGAAGGCGCCGAGGGCGGCAGGACATCAGATCTTGACGTTGGAGCGGATGTTCCAGCCGTACTTGATCGGGCCGCCTTCCTTGGTGCCGTCGGCTTTCTGCGGTTGATAATCGACGGTGACCTTGGCGAAGTTCAGGGTGATGTTCTCGATCAGGCGGTCGTCGCTGCCCGAGCCGCCGGTGCTCAGGGAGGAGATCAGCACTTCTTCGAGGTTGATGATCAGGTACTCCACCTGAGCGTCGCCGCCAGCCTTGCGCACGGTCAGAGTGACCTTGGCCACGTGCTTGCCGCTGGAGCAATGCATCATCAGGTTGGGGGTGGCCTTGTCGACGTACTTGGTCAGCGACAGATCCTGGATGCTTACCTTGCCCGCGCCACCGCCGGTGCCGGTGTGCATGTTGCCGGACTGGGACATGCCCCAGCTCCAGTTGAGTACTTCGATTTCGTCCTTGTGGGTCTTGTCCTGAGACTCGCCCTTGATGTCACCGATTTTGATGAAGATATCGACAGCCATGTTTTCTCCTGGGTGTGGTCATCGCCACGAGGGTCAGAAAATTACGAAAAGCCCGGGGCTTTCCATGTATCAGGCAGGGGCCTCACTCGGCGACGCCGCGTGAGGCCGGCTTGCCTGCCGGGGCTCAGGCGCCCTTGGCCGACGGCAGCTTGGAAACCAGCCGCAACGACACAGTCAGCCCTTCGAGCTGGTAGTGCGGGCGCAGGAAGAACTTCGAGTTGTAGTAACCCGGGTTGCCCTCGACCTCTTCCACCACCACTTCGGCGGCGGCCAGCGGATGCTGCGCCTTGGTGGTCTCGGTGGAGTGAGCCGGGTCACCGTCGACGTACTTGAGGATCCAATCCTGCAGCCAAAGCTGCATTTCGTCCCTCTCCTTGAACGAACCGATCTTGTCGCGAACGATGCACTTGAGGTAATGCGCGAAGCGGCAGGTGGCGAACAGGTACGGCAGGCGCGCAGCCAGGTTGGCGTTGGCGGTGGCGTCCGGATCGTCGTACTCGGCCGGTTTCTGCAGCGACTGCGCACCGATGAAGGCGGCGAAGTCGGTGTTCTTCTTGTGCAGCAGCGGCATGAAGCCGTTCTTCGCCAGTTCGGCCTCGCGGCGGTCGGAGATGGCGATCTCGGTCGGGCACTTCATGTCCACGCCACCGTCATCGGTGGGGAAGGTGTGCGCCGGCAGGTTCGGCACTTCGCCGCCGGACTCCACGCCACGGATGCGCGAGCACCAGCCGTAGTGCTTGAACGAGCGGTTAATGTTCACCGCCATGGCGTAGGCGGCATTGGCCCAGGTGTACTTGCTGCTGTCGGCGCCGTCGGTGTTTTCCTCGAAGGCGAACGCCTCCACCGGATCGGTCTTGGCGCCATAGGGCAGGCGTGCCAGGAAGCGCGGCATGGTCAGGCCGATGTAGCGCGAATCCTCGGACTCGCGCAGCGAGCGCCAGCCGGCGTATTCCGGGGTGGTGAAGATCTTGGTCAGGTCACGCGGGTTCGATAGCTCCTGCCAGGAGCCCATGCCCATCACGGTCGGCGAGGCGGCCGAAATGAACGGTGCGTGCATGGCTGCGCAGACCTTGGACAGCTCGCCGAGCAGCTCGACATCGGGCGGTGACTGGTCGAAATAGTAGTCGCCGACCAGGCAGCCATAGGGCTCGCCACCGAATTGGCCGTATTCCTCTTCGTACAGTTTCTTGAACACCGGGCTCTGGTCCCAGGCGGTGCCCTTGAACTTCTTCAGGGTCTTGTGCAGCTCCGGCTTGGAGATGTTGAGCACACGAATCTTCAACTGCTCGTCGCTTTCGGTGTTGTTGACCAGGTAGTGCAGGCCACGCCAGGCACTTTCCACCTGCTGGAAGTCGCTGTGGTGGATGATCTGGTTGACCTGAGCGGTGAGCTTGGCATCGATGGCGGCGATGATCGACTCGATTGACTTGATCGCATCGTTGGAGATCAGATCGGTCTGCGCCAACGCCTGCTCGGCAAGGGTGCGCACGGCTGTCTCCACCGCTTCCTTGGCACGTTCGGTCTTGGGTTTGAATTCCTGCATCAGCAGCGAAGCGAATTCGCTGGTCTGCTCAGTGCTGGCCAGTGCGGCCCGGTCTTGTTGCAACTGTTCGCTCATGGTGGTCTTCCGAATCAAGCCTGGGGCTCGTTGTCCTGGGGTTTCGGCGCGCTAGCCAGGGCCTGCAGCAGTGCCGGGTCCTTGATCGCCTTCATGATGATGTCCTCGGCGCCGGTCTTGCCGTCCATGTAGGTCAGCAGGTTGGCCAGTTGGGTACGGGCCTCCAGCAACTGCTTGAGGGCATCGACCTGACGTGCCACGGCGGCCGGGCTGAAGTCGTCCATGCTCTGGAAGGTCATGTCGATGCTCAGGTTGCCTTCGCCGGTCAGCTCGTTGGGCACGTTGAAGGCCACGCGTGGCTTCATCGCCTTGAGGCGCGAATCGAAGTTGTCGACGTCGATTTCCAGGAACTTGCGTTCGGCTACCGGCGCCAGCGGCTCGGCCGGTTTGCCAGTGAGATCGGACATGACACCCATGACGAACGGCAGCTGGACCTTCTTCTCGGCGCCGTAAAGCTCGACGTCGTATTCGATCTGCACTCGTGGCGCGCGGTTGCGCGCGATGAATTTCTGAGAACTGCTGTTCGCCATGCTTTTCTCCTGGTCGCCTGACGCGACGTGTCGGCCTTCGGCCATCTACGGTGAAGCGTGATCCCGCATGCCAGGCCCGCTCAGGCCTGGTCTGCGTCGGGGCCGCGCAGGTTTTCGAACTGGCTCATGCCATCGGGTATCAGGTTGCGCACGATGGTCGCGAAGTCGGCATTGACCAGGCTGCGAGCCCGGCTGAGCAGTACCGGCAACGGGCTGGATGGCTCGTGGCGGGCGTAATAAGTGAGGATCCGCTCCAGGCTTCTGAGTACATCGTCACGATTGGTGATTTCGCCGCTGGCGCGCGCTACGGCAGGCGCCGACGCGTGCTGCGCCAGCTGCTCTTGCGCAGCTTCGCCGCCTGCCGGGTAGCCTTCTGTCTCTGCCCCTGCTGGACTGTCGCCAAGTACCTGCAGGGCAAGCTTGAGTGGTTGCTGCAGCGCAAACAGATCGACGCCCTGAGCGGAGCCAACCTGTTCACTGACCAGTTGCTCGATGGCACTCAAACTGTGCAGGGAACGATTCAGGGCTTCGTGAGTGAGCTGCAAGGCTTCGCTGTCGGCATCCTGCAGGGCGCCGCCGAGCTCTTCAACGCTGAGGCTCTCGCTGCTGGCCAGGTGCAAACCGGCGGCATTCAGCGCTGCGCGCAGGGTGATGTTGCCGAACACCCGCGAACGCACCAGCACGGAGCTGCGCAGTAGACCTAGGTTGGTCTCGCAGGTCAGACCAGAAAGGGTGTTGATGCGTACGGTGGGATCGTTGTCGTCGTCGGCATCGAGCTGCGGGTGAATCTCGGGCCAGTAGCGCGAGAGTAGTTCGAGGATCAATTCGAGGCTGTCGGCCAGGCCTTCGATACCGCGCAAAGCCAGGCGACTCTGCAGCAGGTAGTGAGTGATGCGCAAATCCTTGCTGCGCTGCAGAAGGGCGTGACAGGCCTGTTCCAACTGTCGCCATTCCGGCGGCTCGGCTGCCTGGATGGCATCACCCATGCTGCGCTCGGGGCGCCCCAGCGCATCGCGCTCAAGTTGGAGAAAATCGCTGTCGTATTCCAGATCCTCACCGCACGGCGAAGTATCTGAAACGGCGGCGAGCAACAACGAAGTCTCCACGTGTTCGATCTCCTTATCGATTTGAACTGCGTCACAAA
>CBIHQF010000415.1:0-4249 GCA_966211665.1 uncultured Pseudomonas sp.
TGCCCTGGCGGTCGCGCTTTGCCACGCCCACCATCGACAGAGTCTGATTCCCCATGGTCTGGTCGGCGCCAAGCGGCGCGCCGGTCGTCTTCGTTTATAAGCATATTCAAGGAAGCAGCGGTGATCGGACGTTTGCGCGGTACCCTGGCGGAGAAACACCCGCCCCATGTGATTCTGGATGTGAATGGTCTGGGTTATGAGCTGGAAGTCCCCATGACGACCTTGTACCGTTTACCCGCGGTGGGCGAACCCCTGACATTGCATACCCATCTGGTGGTGCGCGAGGATGCGCACCTGTTGTATGGCTTTTTCGAGAAGCGCGAGCGCGAGCTGTTCCGCGAGTTGATCCGCCTCAATGGCGTCGGCCCTAAACTGGCCCTGGCCTTGATGTCGGGGTTGGAGGTCGACGAGCTGGTGCGCTGCGTGCAAGCGCAGGACACCTCGGTGTTGGTGAAGATTCCCGGCGTCGGCAAGAAAACCGCCGAGCGCTTGCTGGTCGAGCTCAAGGATCGCTTCAAGGCCTGGGAAACCGTGCCGGGTATGACCCCGCTGGTGGTTGAACCTCGCGGCAAGGGCGCAGTCATAAGCGCGGAGAATGATGCGGTCAGTGCACTTATTTCTCTTGGTTATAAACCCCAGGAAGCCAGTCGAGCCGTCTCAGCCATCAAGGAAGAAGGCCTGAGTAGTGAAGATTTGATTCGTCGTGCCCTGAAGGGAATGCTGTAGTGCTAGAAGCCGATCGCCTGATTACCTCGACCACGCTCGACCGCGACGAGCAGGTCGACCGTGCCATCCGTCCGCTCAAGCTGGCCGAGTACATCGGCCAGCCGAATGTGCGCGAACAGATGGAGCTGTTCATCCAGGCCGCCCGGGGGCGTAGCGAGGCGCTGGACCACACGCTGATCTTCGGTCCGCCCGGTCTGGGCAAAACCACCTTGGCCAATATCATCGCCCAGGAAATGAACGTTTCGATCAAAAGCACTTCGGGTCCGGTGCTCGAACGCCCGGGCGACTTGGCCGCGCTGCTGACCAATCTGGAGCCGGGCGATCTGTTGTTCATCGATGAAATCCATCGCCTGTCGCCCATCGTCGAGGAAGTGCTGTACCCGGCCATGGAGGATTTCCAGCTCGACATCATGATCGGCGAGGGCCCGGCGGCGCGTTCGATCAAGCTCGATTTGCCGCCGTTCACCCTGGTCGCGGCGCGGGTTGGGCTGGCCGCCCTGGCGCGCCGTTCACCCTGGTCGGCGCCACCACCCGCGCCGGCATGCTGACCAACCCGCTACGCGACCGCTTCGGTATCGTCCAGCGTCTGGAGTTCTACAACGTCGACGACCTGACCACCATCGTCATGCGCTCGGCGGGGATTCTCGGTTTGCCGATCGAGCAGCAGGGCGCCTTCGAGATCGCCCGGCGCGCTCGTGGCACCCCGCGTATCGCCAACCGTCTGCTGCGCCGGGTGCGCGACTTCGCCGAAGTGCGCGGCCAGGGCCAGATCACCCAGGCCATCGCCGACAAGGCGTTGAATCTGCTGGATGTCGACGAGCGCGGTTTCGATCATCAGGACCGCCGGCTGCTATTGACCATGATCGAGAAATTCGACGGCGGCCCGGTCGGGGTGGACAACCTGGCGGCGGCGATCAGCGAAGAGCGCCATACCATCGAAGACGTATTGGAGCCCTACCTGATTCAGCAGGGCTATATCATGCGCACCCCTCGCGGGCGCGTGGTTACCCGTCACGCCTACCTGCACTTTGGCCTGAATGCGCCGAAACGCATGGGCGAATTGCCAAGCGCCGATCTATTTGCGGGCGACGATGAATAGAAAAAAATACTTACCTCGGGCAATTGGCAAGATCGGGAGCTGGCACTAGAGTATGCGCGCATCAAACGGAGTTCAGTCTTTCGCCCATCGTTGTCGGGTTTACTACGAAGACACCGATGCGGGCGGCATCGTCTACTACGTCAATTACCTCAAATTTATGGAACGGGCTCGCACCGAGCGGCTGCGTGATCTGGGCTTCGCCCAGTCGGCGCTGGCAGGTGAGGGCCTGTTATTCGTCGTGCATTCGGCAGAGGCGCGTTATCACGCGCCGGCACGTCTGGATGACGAACTGCTGGTAACGGCCGAAGTGATCGAGTTGAACCGTGTCAGCCTGCGTTTCCGTCAACAGGTCAGGCGAGTCGCGGATGATGTACTGCTCTGTGAAGGGCAGTTTTTGGTGGCCTGTGTTGGCGCCAATAGTTTGAAACCCCGGGCTATTCCCCAGGTCCTGCGTGCGGCCTTTGCCGAGCAGGGCGGCGCGGGTACATCTAGTAGAGCAGGAGAGTAAGCGTGGAAGCCAACGCCGTTGACCATATGTCGATGTGGAGTTTGATCAGCAACGCCAGTCTGGTGGTGCAATTGGTGATGTTGACGCTAGTGGCCGCGTCCGTCACCTCCTGGGTCATGATCTTTCAGCGCACTACTTTGTTGCGTGCGGCCAAGCGTGCCCTGGATAACTTCGAAGAGCGCTTCTGGTCCGGTATCGACCTGTCCAAGCTGTACCGCCAGGCGGGCAGCAACCCGGACCCGGATTCGGGCCTGGAGCAAATCTTCCGGGCCGGCTTCAAGGAATTTTCTCGCCTGCGTCAGCAGCAGGGCGTCGACCCGGATGCGGTGATGGATGCCGTGGCGCGCGCCATGCGCGTGGCCATTTCGCGTGAAGAAGAGAAGCTTGAACAGAGCCTGCCGTTCCTCGCTACCGTGGGCTCGACCAGCCCCTATATCGGTCTGTTCGGCACCGTCTGGGGGATCATGAACTCCTTCCGCGGGCTGGCCCAGGTGCAGCAAGCGACCCTCGCCACCGTTGCGCCGGGTATCGCCGAAGCACTGATCGCCACGGCCATCGGCCTGTTCGCCGCCATCCCCGCGGTCATCGCTTACAACCGTTTCTCCGCGCGGGGCGAGATGCTGATCGGTCGCTATTACACCTTCGCCGACGAGTTCCAGGCAATTCTGCATCGCAAAGTGCACACCAGCGACGACTAAGCCCTCGGCATCTTCAATACAGGTTTTTAGCCATGGCGAGAATTCGCAACAGACGCAAGCCCGTCTCCGAGATGAACGTAGTGCCTTACATCGACGTGATGTTGGTACTGCTGGTGATCTTTATGGTGACCGCGCCGATGCTCAATCAAGGGGTCAAGGTCGATCTGCCGAAAGTCAGCAGCGAGGTTTTGCCGCAGGACAACAATGCCCAGGTGCTGACCATCTCGATCAAGGCCGACAAATCCTATTACTGGAATATGGGCAGCGAAGTCGATACCGACACCGTGCAGGACCAGGCGATGACTTTGGAGGAAATGACCCGCGCGGTGACCGCGATCATCAGCCAGAGCCGTACCCAGGGTAAGCAGGTGCAGGTATTCGTGCGCGGCGACAAGGCGGTCGATTACGGCACCGTGATGGCGGCCATGGGCGGCTTGCAGCAGGCCGACGTCGGTAACGTCGGGCTGATCACCGAGGCCCCCTGATGCAGCAGCGCGAGCGTTCCCCTTCGGAAAGCCTGTTCTGGCCGGTGCTTTGGGCCGTGTCGCTGCATGTGCTGATGTTCGCCATGCTGTTCGTCAGCTTCGCCTTCGCCCCGGACCTGCCGCCGGCCAGGCCCGTGGTGCAGGCGACCTTATATAAGCTGCAGTCGCAGAGTCAGGCCACCACCCAGACCAATCAGAAGATCGCCGGGGAAACCAAGAAAACCACCGCGCCGGTTTATGAAACCGAACAGCTCGAGCAGAAAAAAGCCGAGCAGGAAAAACAGGCCGTCGCCGCCAAGGCCGCGGAGCAGAAAAAAACCGAAGAGGCCAAGAAGGCCGAGGCCGCGAAGCAGGCCGACGCGGCGAAAAAAGCCGATGCGGCGAAAAAGGCAGCCGAGCAGAAGAAACTAGCGGATATCGCCAAGAAAAAAGCGGCAGACGAGGCCGCGAAAAAGAAAGCCGCCGAAGATGCCAAGAAGAAGGCGGCCGAAGAGGCGAAGAAAAAAGCCGCAGCCGAAGCAGCTAAAAAGAAAGCTGCTGAGGACGCCAAGAAGAAGGCCGCCGAGGCTGCGCAGCGCAAAGCCTTGGAAGACAAGAAAGCGGCGGCCCTGGCCGAATTGCTTTCCGAGGATGTGGGTCGCCAGCAGGCCATCGCCGAGACCCAAGGCGATGAGGTGGCGGGCAATCTGGACGATTTGATCGTTAAACTGGTCAGCGAGCGCTGGATCCGGCC
>CBIHQF010000416.1:0-4244 GCA_966211665.1 uncultured Pseudomonas sp.
TTGGTGGTCGGCGCGAAACGCTTGACCACCTGACCGTCGGCACTGACCAGGAACTTGGTGAAATTCCACTTCACACCCTGGAGACCCAGCAGACCCGGCGCGCGTTTTTTCAGCTTGACGAACAACGGATGGGCGTTGCTGCCATTGACGTCGATTTTCTTGAACAGCGGGAAGCTGACCCCGAAATTCAACTCGCAAAATTCGCTGATCGCGCCTTCGTTGCCGGGCTCCTGCTTGCCGAACTGGTTGCAGGGGAAGCCCAGGACCACCAGGCCCTGATCCTTGTATTTCTGCCACAGGGCTTCCAGGCCCTTGTACTGCGGGGTGAAACCGCACTTGCTGGCGGTATTGACCACAAGTGTGGCCTTGCCGCCGAAATCGGCCAGGGTCTTTTGCTCGCCTTTGATGGTGGTACAGGGAATGCTCAGAAGTTCGTTGCTCATAAGGGTCGTCCGTGCAGGGGAAAAGTTAAGGAAATAAAATAGTGATCAATTAAATTGTATGCAATTTAATTGACTCAAAATAAGGCCCGTCGATAACGGGCCATAGAATAGTCGTTATGACGCCTATACCTACGAAAGCGATAGGCGGCAGGCGGCAGGCGGCAGCTAACGAACCGCCTAGGCCTCAAGCTTCGGCTTTAGGAACCAGCTTCAGCGATGCGGAATTGATGCAGTAGCGCAAACCGGTCGGGGCCGGCCCGTCGGGAAATACGTGGCCCAGATGGGCATCGCATTTCGTGCATTTGACCTCGATGCGGTGCATGCCGTGGCTGAAGTCGTCCAGGCTGCTGATCGCCTCCTTGCTTATCGGTTGAAAATAGCTTGGCCAGCCACTGCCCGAGTCGAATTTGGCGTCCGAATCGAACAATGCGGTGCCGCAGCAGGCGCAGTGGTATATACCCGGCACTTTGCTGTCGTGATATTCGCCGGTAAAGGCGCGCTCGGTACCGCCTAGGCGGCACACATGAAACTGCTCCTCGGAAAGCTCCTCGCGCCAGGCTTCCAGGGGTTTCTCCAGCTTGTCCATGAACAAATCCTCAATAGAAAAAAATCGCCGGGAGCGATTTTTAACGTCGCGTAGCGGCGGCCCGCAGGGTGGCGGCCATGGATGGCACGCCATAAAAAAGCCCGACCAGTACCTTTGCCAAGGTCGGGCCGACACGTATGATTCGACCCCAGTCTGTCACCGGCGTTACACCCTGCCAAGGCTTGGCGGGCCATTGAAAAACGCTTGAGTTCTGCGCGACACACTCGTGGTATGGCGCGTTTCAGGCGTTTCGCGCCTTGCCCAGACAGCCCGCAGGGCCTTAACCGCTGGGATTTTCAACGGCCTGCCCGGCAAACCGTGGTTGTTACGCGGTATTTCCTCATATCGGGATCACTTACATGCAGTTCAGCAAATCGAACAAGCTCGCCAACGTCTGCTACGACATCCGCGGGCCCGTGCTCAAGCACGCCAAGCGTCTGGAGGAGGAAGGCCATCGCATCCTCAAGCTGAATATCGGCAATCCCGCGCCGTTCGGTTTCGAGGCGCCCGAGGAAATCCTTCAGGACGTGATCCGCAATCTGCCCACCGCTCAGGGCTACAGCGACTCCAAAGGGCTGTTCAGCGCGCGCAAAGCGGTAATGCAGTACTACCAGCAAAAGCAAGTGGAAGGCATCGGCATCGAGGATATCTACCTCGGCAACGGCGTTTCCGAGTTGATCGTCATGGCCATGCAGGCGCTGCTCAATAACGGCGACGAAGTGCTGATCCCCGCCCCGGACTACCCGTTATGGACCGCCGCCGTGGCGCTGTCCGGCGGCAAGCCGGTGCATTACCTGTGCGACGAACAGGCTGGCTGGTTCCCCGATATCGCCGACATCAAGGCCAAGATCACTCCCAATACCAAGGCCCTGGTATTGATCAACCCGAACAACCCGACGGGTGCGGTCTATTCGCGCGAAGTGCTGATGGACATCGTCGAAGTGGCGCGCCAGCACAACCTGGTGCTGTTCTCGGACGAGATCTACGACAAGATCCTCTACGACGAAGCCCAACACATCGCCACCGCATCCCTGGCACCGGACGTGCTCTGCCTGACGTTCAACGGCCTCTCCAAATCCTATCGGGTGGCCGGCTTCCGCTCCGGTTGGGTGGCGATTTCCGGGCCGAAACACCGCGCGCAGAGCTATATCGAAGGCATCGACATCCTGGCCAATATGCGCCTGTGCGCCAACGTACCGAGCCAGCATGCGATCCAGACCGCCCTGGGCGGTTACCAGAGCATCAACGACCTGGTGCTGCCCAACGGCCGCCTGCTGGAGCAGCGTAACCGCACCTGGGAGCTGCTCAACGACATTCCCGGGATCAGCTGCGTCAAACCGATGGGTGCGCTCTATGCTTTCCCGAAAATCGATCCGAAGGTCTGCCCCATTCATAACGACGAAAAATTCGTGCTCGATCTGCTGCTCTCCGAAAAACTGCTGATCGTCCAGGGTACGGCCTTCAACTGGCCCTGGCCCGACCACTTCCGCGTAGTGACCTTGCCGCGGGTGGACGAATTGGAACAGGCCATCGGGCGCATCGGTAATTTCATCAAGTCCTACCAACAGTAGCTGGAGATCGTCATGGCCCAAGGCAAACGCTACCTGCTTACCGGGGCCAGCTCCGGCATCGGCGCCGCCCCACAACAGCGCCTACGGCCCCAACTGGCCCTGGGCGATTATCGGCGCTTGCTGCCGTTCCTGCCCACCTCGATGATTGCCAGGTTCTGATGGATCTACAGATCGACGACTTTTATAAAGACGCGGCCGCCGGGCTGCTGGCCCTTTATCAGGTATTTCCGCGCAAGATGGCGCTGTATGTCGAAGACCTGATCGGCCGCGAGGAGCCCGACGAGTTCGGCCTGCCCACCCCGCGCCACCAGAGCTGCCTGGGCGCCTTGCTGTGGTTGGCCGAAGAAGGCTACCTGCGCTTCGAATCGACTATCGGTTACGACGCCCTCGATCAAGCCGTGCTCAGCGAAAAGGGCTTCCTACGTATGACCCGCGGCGTGCCGCATGCATTGCGCGAAGGCGAGGCATTGCCGCCCAGCGTGCGCCGCGTGCATGCCACCCTGGCGTTCCAACTGCGCGAAGCCTTGGCGCAGAAACACGGCGAGCGCGTCGCCAGGCTGACCCGCCTACTCTTCGAAAGCGCTCTAGATCGGGCACGCGACACAGTTTGAAATAGTCGCCCGGTTGAATCGCCAGGGGCTTGCCTCTATATAGCCGGCATCCAGCAAGTCTTTCCCACGAGGACACCATAATGCGCATCCTGCTGTTCCTGGCCACCAACCTGGCCGTTCTGGTCATCGCCAGCATCACCCTGAAGCTACTGGGGGTTGATCGTTTCACCGGGCAGAACTATGGCAGCCTGCTGATTTTCTGCGCGGTGTTCGGTTTTGCCGGCTCGCTGATTTCGCTGTTCATCTCCAAATGGATGGCGAAGATGAGCACCGGCACCCAGATCATCACCCAGCCGCGTACCCGTCACGAACAATGGTTGCTGCAGACCGTCGAGCAATTGTCCCGCGAAGCCGGGATCAAGATGCCGGAGGTGGGCATCTTCCCCGCGTACGAATCCAACGCCTTCGCCACCGGCTGGAACAAGAACGACGCCCTGGTCGCGGTCAGCCAGGGTCTACTGGAACGCTTCTCGCCCGATGAAGTGAAAGCCGTGCTGGCCCATGAAATCGGCCACGTGGCCAACGGCGACATGGTTACCCTGGCGCTGATCCAGGGCGTGGTGAACACCTTCGTGATGTTCTTTGCGCGGATTTTCGGCAACTTCGTCGATAAAGCCATCTTGAAGAACGAAGGCGGCCCCGGCATCGGCTATTTCGTCGCGACCATTTTCGCCGAACTGGTACTGGGCATCCTGGCCAGCATTATCGTCATGTGGTTCTCGCGCCAGCGTGAATTCCGCGCCGACGAAGCCGGCGCACGCCTCGCCGGCCCCGGAGCTATGATCGCCGCTCTGCAGCGCCTGCGCGCCGAACAGGAGGTGCCGGTGAGCATGCCCAGCAGCCTGCAAGCCTTCGGTATCAATGGCGGCCTGAAGCACGGCCTGGCCGGCTTGCTGATGACCCACCCGCCGCTGGAAGAGCGTATCGAAGCACTGCGCCGCCTGAGCTGAGCAAGACGACAAACGAAAAATGGCGACCTCGGGGTCGCCATTTTTTTTGCGGCGTTGCCGCCTCTTTGGGCTTCGCGGACTCA
>CBIHQF010000417.1:0-4230 GCA_966211665.1 uncultured Pseudomonas sp.
GAGGTGTTTTATCAACGCGAGGCACGGCACCCACATAAGAACTTCATGGTTCAGCCGTTGCCGGGCGGTCAGCTGCAGGAGCTGAGTTGGGCCGAGGTCGGCGAGCAGGCGCGGCGCGCCGCCGGTTGGTTGCGCAGCCAAGAGTTGCCGCCGGGCAGCCGGGTGGCGATGTTGTCGAAGAACTGCGCGCATTGGATAGTCGCCGACTTGGCGATCTGGATGGCCGGGCATGTTTCGGTGCCGCTGTACCCGAACCTGACCGCTGAATCTGTCCAGCAGGTATTGCGTCACTCCGGCGCGGCGTTGTTGTTCGTCGGCAAGCTGGACGACTGGGCCGGCATGGCGCCCGGGGTGCCGACGGAACTGCCGACCATAGCTCTGCCGTTGCATCCGGCGGGTACCTTCAGCTTTGGATGGGACGAGCTGCAGGCCTGCTCGCCGATCCGCGACAACCCCACGTTCGCCCCCGACCGTCTCGCCACCATCATTTACACCTCCGGTACCACCGGCATGCCCAAGGGCGTGATGCACAGCTTCGGCACTTTCGGTTTCGCCGCCAGCCATGCCACCGAGCTGTTCGGCGTCGGCGAGCAGGACCGGGTGCTGTCCTATTTGCCGTTGTGCCACGTCGCCGAACGCATGTTCGTCGAGTTGGCCTCGCTGTATTCCGGGCAGACGATCTATTTCGCCGAGAACCTCGACAGCTTCCTCGTCGACCTCAAACGTGCGCGGCCGACGGTGATTTTCGGTGTGCCGCGCATCTGGACCAAGTTCCAGATGGGTGTGTACAGCAAGATGCCGGCGGCGCGCCTCGATTTCCTGCTGAAGTTGCCGCTTATCGGCCGCATCGTCGGCAAGCGGGTGCTGGCGGGCCTGGGACTGGATGCGGTGCGCTACGCGCTGTCCGGGGCGGCGCCGGTGCCCGAGGCCTTGCTCGACTGGTACAAGCGTCTGGGCCTGGATGTGCTCGAGGTCTATGGCATGACCGAAAACTGCGGTTATTCCCATGTCTGCCGGCCGGGCAAATTCAAACAGGGCTGGATCGGCCAGAACAACCCCGGCGTCGAAGTGCGCATCGCCGAGGATGGCGAAGTGCAGGTGCGCAGCGGCGCGACCATGCAAGGCTATTACCAGGACCCGGAAAAAACCGCGGAAACCATCACCACCGACGGCTTTTTGCGCACGGGCGACAAGGGCGAGCAGGACGCCGAAGGCAATTTGCGCCTGACCGGGCGGATCAAGGAAATTTTCAAAACCAGCAAGGGCAAGTACGTGGCGCCGGCACCGATCGAGAATCGCCTGGCCGAGCATGCGCGGATCGAGCAGGTCTGCGTGGTAGGCGATGGCATGGCGCAGCCCATGGCCCTTTGCGTGCTTTCCGAAGTGGGGCGCAAGGAAGCCCTGAACGGTGCGCGGCAGGAACTGCACAGCAGCCTGGAAAAGCTGCTGAATGAGGTCAATCAGGACCTCGACAAGCACGAGCGGGTGCAGCGCCTGATTCTGGTCAAGGACGTCTGGGCGGTGGATAACGGTTTTCTCACGCCGACCCTGAAAATCAAACGCGCCGTGGTCGAAGGGGCTTATGGCCCGCGCTTTAGCGAGTGGAGCGAACACAGCGACAACGTGCTGTGGCACGAGTGAATCGGGCGCGGCGAATCGGCCGATAGCGGCCGGTTTTTCGATTGAGGAGCGGTTATGCGGATATGGCAACAAACACCCGACCTGGCGAGTCTCAATCAGTCGCTGAAAAACACCATCGGCGAACTTCTCGATATCCGTTTCGAGTCCTACGACGATCAGTCCCTGAGCGCCAGCATGGTGGTCGATCCCCGTACCCATCAGCCCTACGGCCTGCTGCACGGCGGCGCGTCCGTGGTGTTGGCGGAAACCCTGGGTTCGACCGCCAGCTACCTGTGCATCGACAACAGCCGCTTCTACTGCGTGGGCCTGGAGGTGAACGCCAATCACCTTCGCGGTTTGCGTAGCGGTCGCGTCACCGCGGTGGCCCGCGCCGTGCACTTGGGGCGCACCACTCATGTCTGGGATATCCGCCTGAGTGGGGAGGACGGCAAGGCCAGCTGCATTTCGCGCCTGACCATGGCCATCGTACCCCTGGGCGAAAACGGCCCGGCGCAGCGTTAGTTCAACGGTCGCTTTTGTAGCCCGGATAAGCGCCAGCGCAATCCGGGAAGCGATGGGCACATGCACCGGCTTTCCCGGATTGCGCCTAGGCTTATCCGGGCTACGGGGAAAGGGCGGATGACACCATCCCCCTGAAGTTTGGCCATAGTGCCGTCATTCGTTGGCTGATTCGTCATTGCCGTGCCGAGGCTGCTGCCGGACAATCTGCCGGACATTTCGCCCAAAGCCAGCCGCCATGACCCAGACCCTATTCTTCGCCCATGCCAATGGCTTCCCCTCGGCCACCTACGGCAAGCTGTTCGCCGCACTGGCGCCGGATTATCAGGTGCGGCATCTGCCGCAGCATGGCCACGACCCGCGTTTTCCGGTGAACGATAACTGGAGCAACCTGGTCGACGAGTTGATCCACCATCTCGAACAAGGCGACGAGCCGGTGTGGGGCGTCGGCCATTCCCTGGGCGGTGTGCTGCATTACCACGCCGCTTTGTTGCGTCCCGAGCTCTATCGTGGCGTAGCGATGCTCGATTCGCCGGTGCTGACCCTGGCCGACAAGGTGGTGATCCGCGCGGCCAAGCGCTTTGGCTTTATCGATCGCATCACCCCGGCCGGGCGTACCCTGGGGCGTCGCGAGGAGTTCGTCGATCTGGCCGAGGCGCGCGACTATTTCGCCGCCAAGAGCCTGTTCCGCCGCTTCGATCCCGAGTGCCTGGATGCCTATATTCAGCATGGTTTGCAGCCGGCGGGCGAAGGCCTGCGTCTGCGTTTCGATGCGGCCACCGAGATCAGCATTTACCGCAGCGTGCCGCACACCAGCCCGGGCCGCCCGCAGCAGTTGCAGGTGCCCTTGGCCTTGGTGCGCGGTCGTCACAGCCGGGTGGTGTTGCCGCATCACGCCCATCTGGTGCGGCGCGTGCCGCGCGGCGAATACCTGACATTGCCCGGCGGCCATATGTTTCCGCTGGAACGGCCCCAGGACACCGCTACGCTGCTCAAACAACTATTCACACGCTGGAGCGAGCAGCCCAGCCTGGAGCGATCGGCATGACTATGGATTTCGAAGAGGTTCGTCTGAGCCTGCCGCATATCGAACTGGCCGCGCACCTCTATGGTCCGTCCGATGGCGAGCCGGTGATCGCGTTGCACGGCTGGTTGGACAACGCGGCGAGTTTCGCGCGCCTGGCGCCGAAACTACCGGGGCTGCGCATCGTCGCCCTTGATTTCGCCGGTCACGGCCATTCCGATCATCGCCCGCCGGGCGGCAGCTATGCGATCTGGGATTACGCCCATGACGTGCTGCAGGTCGCCGAACAATTCGGCTGGCAGCGTTTTTCCCTGCTCGGCCATTCCATGGGCGCGATCGTCTCCGTGCTGCTGGCCGGCGCCATGCCAGAGCGGGTCAAGCGCTTGGCCTTGATCGACGGTTTGATGCCCTACACCGGCGAGGCCGATAGCGCGCCGCAAAAACTCGGCGAGGCGCTCAGGGCGCAACTGGCCCTGGCCGGGAAGAGCAAGCCGGTTTACGCCGAGTTCAGCCGCGCGGTGGAGGCACGGATGCGCGGGGTTGGCGCGGTAAGCCGCGAGGCGGCCGAACTGCTGGCGCAACGTGGTCTGATGCCGGTGCCCGGCGGCTATACCTGGCGCACCGACAGCCGCCTGACCCTGCCATCGCCGCTACGCCTGACCCACGCCCATGCCCTGGCCTTCGCCCAGCGCCTGCAATGCCCCGCCAGCCTGGTACTGGCCGAGCAGGGCATGCTGCTCGCGCAACCGCGGGTAACCGAGTTGCTCGAAGGTTTACCGATCGAAACCCACACCTTGCCGGGCGGTCATCACCTGCACCTGGACGACGAAGCGGGCGCGACGCTGGTAGCAGACTGTTTCAAAGCTTTCCTGCAGTCGCCTTGACTTGCTAAAGACAACTGGGGAAGGTGTGGTCGATTGCAATGGAGAATCGCATGATCGACCTGTACACAGCCGCGACACCCAACGGGCACAAAGTGTCCATCGCTCTTGAAGAGCTTGGTTTGCCTTATCAGGTGCATGCCCTGCGTTTCGATAAGCAGGAGCAGAAAGCGCCGGCATTTCTCA
>CBIHQF010000418.1:0-4221 GCA_966211665.1 uncultured Pseudomonas sp.
GTGGCACAGCATATCGAGGATGATGCCGCCGCCGTCGGCCTTGCGGTAGTTCCAGGAAGGACGCTGCGCCGGCTGCCAGTCGCCCTCGAACACCCAATAGCCAAACTCGCCGCGCACCGAGAGGATCTGGCCGAAAAAGCCAGAATCGCGCAGCATCTTGAGCTTGAGCAGGCCCGGCAGGAACAGCTTGTCCTGCACCACGCCATGCTTGAGCCCCGACGCGCGAGCGGTCTTGGCAAGGTTGAGCGCCACTTCCAGGGAGTCCGAGGTCGGCTTTTCGCAATAGACGTGCTTGCCGGCCGCAAGCGCCTTCTCCAGCAGCGAGGCCCGCATCAGCGTGGTGCCGGCATCGAAGAACACGCTGTCTTCCGGATTGGCGAGTGCCGCATCCAGGTCCGCACTCCAGCGCGCAATATTATGCTTCTTGGCCAACCGCTCGATCTTGTCGGCGTCACGCCCCACGATGATCGGGTCCACGACCAGCCGGTCGCCATTGCTCAGCGCGATGCCCCCTTGGTCCCGTATTGCCAGAATGGAACGCACCAGATGCTGGTTGTAGCCCATGCGTCCGGTTACCCCGTGCATGATGAGCCCGAGCCGTTTGTCGGCCATGAAATCCTCCCTCGCTGAATTCGCGTGTAACTGTTTAGTTACTTAGCTATCCTGAGCTTGGCTTGGTCGTCAAGCCGGCATGTTCCGAATTCGGCTTTCGTGCCAGCCTGCTTTACCCCGGCGGCCGGCGCTGCTATTTCACCCACGACGTGCGGGTAACCATCGGGTTCGCATGTGAGGGAATATGGACCAACTCGCCGACCAGCCAGCCGCGCCCAAGCGGGCCCGCAATTCGGAACGCACCAAGGCGGCGATCCTGGTGGCCGGCCGCGCCGAATTTGCCGAACGCGGTTTCGAGGGCGCGCGCGTCGACGCCATTGCGGCACTGGCCGGGGCCAACAAGCGGTTGCTCTACCATTACTTCGGCAACAAGGAAGATCTCTACCGCGCCGTCCTGCTCGACGCCTATCAGGAAATCCGCCGTGGGGAACGGGCGCTGTCGCTCGATCAATATGGCCCGGTAGAAGCGATGGACCGGCTCGTCCGGTTCACCTTCCGCCATTTTCTGGCCAACCCCTGGTTTCCCCGCCTGCTCGGCACCGAAAACATCGAGAACGCCCGGTTTCTCAAAACTTTGCCGGACATCCAGGCGCTGCATTCCCCGCTGGTCGGGCAAATCACCACCATTGTCGAGCGCGGTGCCGATGCCGGCAGCTTCCGTCGCGACGTGGACCCCGTGCAGCTTTACATTTCCATCGCCGCACTGGGTTTCTTCTACGTCTCCAACATGGCAACGCTCTCGGTGATCTTCGCGCGCGACCTGTCGGGCGTCGCCATGCTGCAGGAGCGTGAAGCGCAGGCCGTGCAGATGGTCCTCGACTACCTCCGCACCAAGCCCAGCTAAGCGCCTAGTCGAGTGGCGGCAGGACTGTCTCGGCCTTGGCCCTGATGGCGCCGATCAACTCGACCGTCCGGACGTCGTCGGCCCGCTCCTGCAGCACATAGATGCCGATCGTGCTCTGCTGGGTCGGCTCGGTCACCGCGATGCGTTTGAGCCCGCGGCGGTCGAATTCCTCTTCCATGACTTCGGTATGGCCAATCACTGCGTCGCTAAGTTCGACATAGTCGAGGCATGCTGCAAGCGAATTGGAAGCAAAAGCGTATTTTCCGCGATCAAAAGGCGCGCTTGCTGCCGTGGTGCGGCTCCAGGTTTCGAAAAAGCGCTGGTGCCGGCTTTCGGGCAGGGAGGAGGTAACCGCCGGAAAGGCTTCGATCTCGCTGATCGATCGCGGACGGCTGAGCAGGGGGTGTCCAGGCCGTGCGAAATACCCTTGCCCCACCCGGCCCAAGGGCACGAACCGCGCCCCAGTGCTGCGGTTCAGCCCCTCGATCTCATGGGCAATAAACAAGGAAATATCGCCACTTAGCAGCTGGTCCATACACCGCAACTGGTTGCCGAGGCTGACATGGATCCGCGCCTTTCCATACTTCTGGGCATATTCCAGAACCATGTCGCGCAGGAACAGCGTCCACCAGGAATACCCCGTGCCGATCCGCAAGCCCTGCTCCGTACGCCCCCGCTGGTCGGCCAGCGCGCTCAGCGTATTGTCATACAGCCGGCGCATCAGCCGGCCGTTCTGATACAGCGTTTCACCATACTCGGTGAGCTCCACCCCCCGCGACGTGCGCACCAGCAGCGGCACGCCCAGATTTTCCTCCAGCTTGCGCATGTTGAAGGTCAAAGTGGGCTGCGTAACGAACAGCGCAGTGGCGGCGCCGGTGATACTGCCGGCCTCCGCGACAGCCAGAAATTGACTGAGTAGCTTATCCATCTGATCCTCCAGACATAGACTGGCTCTATATCAGCGGTGATATTTCGTATTGTTCTTTTGAGCAAGACTGCGCCAATCTTCTGTGAACAAGACCAGATGCCGATCGACAGCACCGGAGTAATCGCGCTGCACAGGCAACGGCGGCGTGAAAACGAAAACGATAGCAAGAGGTTAGAAAAAACGGCGGCAGTGCCTGACAGCTTTTTCGGCGCGCTTCGTCTTCCATACAAGTTCGTTGCGCAGCTTTAAACCAGTGTGCTATCCGTAACCGACCGGTTATTTGCGTGACGTGCCAAGATTGCAGCCGGCGGAAAGCACCGACCTCTGCACTTGACAACCTGGTTCAAGTGCGGCTGCAATGTAACTAGTTGGTGACTTAGCGGTGAGGAGACCGCAGTTACGAGGGTTTGGCGCAAGGCCGGACAACTGAGTTTAAGGGAGGATAATCCATGACTATTCGTACCGACCGTCGCAAGTTCCTGATGGGCAGCAGTGCGCTGGCCGCTGCCGGCGTCTTTGGCGTGATGCCGAGCTGGGCCCAGGCGCAGAGCCTGCGCCTGATCTTCTGGGGCGGGCAGGGCCGTGCCGACCGTACCTACGGCGTCACCGATCTCTATAAGGAAGCCAGCGACACCGATGTTGCAGGCGAGTTCCTGGCCTGGAATGACTACTGGGCCAAGCTGGCCACGCAGACGGCGGGCGGCAATGCGCCTGACGTGATCCAGATGGATTACCGCTTTATCGTCGAATACGCCCAGCGCGGCGCCATCGCTCCGCTCGATGAATTTGTCGGCTCGGCTCTCAAGCTGGACGATTTCGATGCCGACCAGCTCGAAGGCGGCAAGGTCGACGGCAAGCTCTACGGCATCTCGCTTGGCGCAAACTCGGTGGCGACCCTGATCAATACCGGCGCCTTCGAGGAAGCCGGCATCGAACCCCCGACCAATGCCTGGACTTATGACGATCTGTTCGAGATCGGCGAAGCCTTCAACTCAGCCAACATCCGCGGCGGCATGAAGGCCATCTCCGACTCCTCCTACAACGAGCCGTCACTCGACAACTGGCTGCGCCAGCGCGGCAAGGCGCTTTATACGGCCGAAGGCCAGCTCGGCTTCGACGAAACCGATGCGGTCGAATGGTACCAGCTCTGGGCCAAGCTGCGCGAAGCCGGCGTTTGCGTCGCTCCGGACGATCAGGCCCTCGATACCGGCCCGCTAGAAACCACCATGCTGGTAACCGGCCGGGCGGCACTGATGCCCTCCAATTCCAATCAGTTGGTCGGTTACCAGGCACTCGTTCAGGACAAGCTGGACATGTGCGGCTATCCCCGGATCGCCGAAGGCCAGGGCGGCGGACACTACCGCAAACCGTCCATGTTCTTCTCGGTTGCCGGTTCTTCGGCCAGCAAGGAGGGCGCGGCCGAATTCCTCAATTTCTTCGTCAACGATATCGAAGCAGGCAAGATCCTGGGTGTCGAACGCGGCATTCCGTGCGCCGCCGCAGTACGCGACGCGGTGGCACCCACGCTGGATGAAGCCAACCAGATCGCGCTGAACTTCGTGGCCAATCTGGGCGACCTGCTCGGCGATTTGCCGCCGCCTCCGCCAGCGGCTGCTGGCGAAGTCGACCTCTCGCTGATCCGTACGCTGGGCCAGGAAGTCGGCTTCGGCGCCAAGACGCCTGAACAGGCCGGTGCCGAACTCGTCACCGGCGCCACCGATATTCTGAACCGGGCCTAAACCATGACCGCGCGCTCTCTTGAATCGGGCGCTCCCCACGGGGAGCGCGCGGCCACCTCATCGCTCTGGACCCGGATCTGGCAAAACGATGCACCTGG
>CBIHQF010000419.1:0-4213 GCA_966211665.1 uncultured Pseudomonas sp.
ATTCGTCAGGTGACCAAGGCCCTGGTGGAAATCGGCGGCGGTGGCGGCGACCTGACCCGCCGTCTGGATGAGTCGCGGGCCGATGAGCTGGGCGATCTGGCCCGGGGCTTCAACGCCTTTATCGGCAGCCAGCGCAGTTTGATCAGCGATGTTCTGGCCACCAGCGAGCGCTTGCGCAGCGCGGTCAAACAGGTCGGTCAGGTGGTAGAGAACACCGCCGGCCGTTCGGGCCAGCAACAGGAAATGACCGACATGGTGGCCACCGCGGTGCATGAGATGGGCCTGACCGTGCAGGAAATCGCGCGTAACGCCAACAGCGCCGCGCAGGCCTCACGCAGCGCCCGCGATGAAGCCCAGCAGGCCCGCCAGGTGGTCGGCCAGTCGATCACCCATATCGAAAAAATGTCCACCGACATCGGCGGCGCGGCTTCGGCGGTCAGCCAGCTGGCGCATCAGGTGGGTTCCATCGATCAGGTGCTGGCGGTGATCCGCGGCATTTCCGAACAGACCAACCTGTTGGCGCTCAACGCCGCCATCGAAGCGGCGCGGGCCGGGGAAATGGGCCGCGGTTTCGCCGTGGTCGCTGACGAGGTGCGCACCCTGGCCAGCCGCACCCAGGCCTCCACCGATGAGATTCAGCAAATGATCGCCGGCTTGAAGCAGGGCGCGGAAACCGCGGTCAGCTCCATGCACGCCGGCCAGGCCGCGACCGGTACCGGTGTCGAAGCCAGCCAGCGCACGGGGCAGTCCTTGAGCGCGATCACCGAGCAGGTGGAGCGGATCAGCGACATGAACACCCAGGTGGCGGCCGCGACCGAGGAACAAAGTTCGGTGACCGAGGAGATCAACCGCAACGTCCAGGGCATCGCCGACCTGGCCCACGCCACCGCCGACGAAGCGCGCAATTGCCGCGAAGATTGCCAGACCCTGCGCGGCCTGGCCGACGACCTGGCCAAGCAGATGGGCAATTTCCGTCTGTAAACGCCTGGCGGGCGGTCCATTGCGTAGCCCGTATAAGCGCCAGCGCGATCCGGGATCGATTTCCCCAGGCGCGATATTCCCGGGTTGCGCCGAGGCTTATCCGGGCTACAGGGTGGCGACGTTTGCTGACCGTTCCCAGGCTCCAGCGTGGTAACGCAGTTTCGTAGCCCGAATAAGCGCCAGCGCGATCCGGGATCGATTTCCCCAGGCGTGTTATTCCCGGATTGCGCTAAGGCTTATCCGGGCTACAGGGTGGCGCTGCTGGCTTAATCGGTCGCCAACACCAGGCGGTTGCGCCCGGTTTTCTTGGCCAGGTACAGCGCATCGTCGACGCGTTTGAACAGGGCTTCCGGGCTCGCGTCGCGCTGTGGGTCGAAACAGCCGACGCCAATGCTGGCGCTGACCGAGAGGCTGCTACCCGGGACTTCGAGAGGGTGCGCGGCGAGGTCGGCGATAAAGCTCTCGGCCAGGCGGCGCGCTTGTTCCAGCGCCGTATTGGGCATCAGCACGCCGAACTCCTCGCCACCCAGGCGCAGCAGGGTATCGCTGTCGCGGCGGAACACATGACGCATGCGTGCGGCGAAGGCGCTGAGGTAGGCGTCCCCGCAGGCATGCCCGAACTCATCGTTGATGCGCTTGAAAAAGTCGATATCCAGCAACACCAGCGACAGCGGGGCGGAGCGCTGTTGCGCGCTGTCGACCAGCGCGGGGAACAGCGTATTGAACTCATAACGGTTGCCCAGTTGAGTCAGGCTGTCGGTGCGGCTGAGGTGTTCCAGGCTGGCCTGCTGTTCGAGCAGTTTCAGCTCCAGCGCCAGGGTGTTGCGGTATTCGCGGTGGCTGCGGTTGAGCACCAGCAGCAAGTAGCTGAGGTAGAACGCGAGGGTGGTCAGCGGGCCGAGGCGTTCGCGCCAATCCAGGCCCATGGCGAGCAGCCCGGGTAGATACAGCAGGGCCACGGTCAGCATGGCCCGGGCTTTGTCCATGCTGAAGTTGTATGCCATCGCCGTGCTGAAGGCGATGGTGCTCAGCGTGGCGACCAGCCAGGAGTCGCTGAAGGCCGCGTTGCTCAGCGCCCAGGCGTGCAACAGGCCCCAGCACAGGCCGGTGAGCGCGATCAGGCACCAGTGACGGTTCAGCCAGCGGCGCAACGACAGGCCATCGGTTTCGTCGGGTAATCGATGGCGCAAGCGCAGGATCAGTAACGCCGTGAACACCAGGCTTGCGCCGACCCCGAGCGGCATCTGCTCGGCAGGCGCGTTGCTGAAAAGCCAGGTGAGGATCCAGGCCGCCAGGTAATAGACCCCGCCCAGGCGCGTGCGAGTGTGCGTGTCCTGCGCTTCGCGCCATAGGGCGAAGGCCTCGGGTGTATGGGGGATTTCGCTATAGGGCATAACGGCCATCGCAACGGGCTATGGCTTCAAGAGTAGTGCGGTCGCCGCGAGAAAGCTTGCAATTCGCCACTACTGCAGTTGGCGTTCGGCCGCTTGCGCGCAGCCGATGCACAGCGTCGAGGCCGGGTCGACCTGTAAGCGCGCAACCGGCATGGCTTCACCGCATTGGCTGCAATAGCCGTAGTCACCGGCGTCCAAACGTAGCAAGGCGCGACGCAGGCGTTCGCGCTCCACGCGGTTACGCGCACGGCTGGCATCGAGCATGGCTTGCTGCTGCAGGGCGTCCATGCGCGACAGGCGGCCGACCTTGGCCTGATCCAACTCGACCGTTTGCTCGCGGGCTGGCTCCTCCTCGCCGAGCCGTTGCAGTTCGGCCAGGCGCTGCTCCAGCAGACGACGAAAGTAGCCGAAATCCATTTCCTCGCTCATGGCCGCCTCAGCGCAGAATCAACAGGGCCGTGGTGCTGGTGCGCAGCAGGTGGCTGGTGGTGCTGCCGACCAGGAACTGGCGAATCCGCGAGTGGCCGTAGGCGCCCATCGCCAGCAACTCGATGCCCTGTTCCATCTGGTAGCTGTGCAGCGTCGGCTCGACCTCGCCGGCGCGAATCGCCAGGTGCACTTCGCTCGCCGAGCCTTGCAGCAAGGCCTTGGCGGCCTCGAGCTGCGCCCAGGCGTCGCTGGTATCGGCGCCGACCATCAGCAGATGGCATGGCAGGCCCTTGAGCAGCGGGCTGGCGGCAATCATTTCGACGCCTTTGCGCGCGGTGGCGCTGCCGTCGTAGGCGAACATATAGCTTTGCGGCGCCCTGAACTCGCCGCAGCTGACCAGAATCGGCCGGTGCAGGGTACGGATCACGGTCTCCAGGTGGCTGCCGACCAATTGGCTGAGGCTGTCGCTGGTCTTGCCCTGGCGGCCGATCACCAGCAGGCGGATCTCAGGCTCCAACTCGTGCAGGCAGTCGACCAGGTCGCCGTGGCGCTGGCGCAGTTGCGCCGCTTCCATGCCATCGGCCTGCACCCGCTCGCGCGCCGCTTCGAGCATCAGGCGACCCTGTTCCATGGCGATCTTGTGCCGTTGCTGATCGAGGCCGGCCAGCTCTTCGAGCAGATGCTCGCGGCTGCCCAGGCCGATATTGCCCGTGAGGTCCG
This sequence comes from uncultured Pseudomonas sp., assembly GCA_966211665.1. Lineage (GTDB taxonomy): Bacteria > Pseudomonadota > Gammaproteobacteria > Pseudomonadales > Pseudomonadaceae > Aquipseudomonas. Next base: position 3,525 of record CBIHQF010000419.1, read on the forward strand.
GGCTGACCGGGTACTGCACCTCGTCGAGTACGTGCAGCAGGGTCAGCGGCGCCGCCAGGCGCTGGCTGGCCCAGGCGGCGTAATCGCAGACCGCGGTGGTGGATTGCGAACCATCGATACAAGCCATTACGTGGGACATGTCGTTCTCCTAGTGGCCCATCAGTTGGTCGACGGCATCGGGCCCAGCGGTGCCCGATTTATCATGCACGCCAAAGCGGTCGACGATGGTGGCGCTGGCCTGGTTTAGCCCTAACACCTCGACCTCGGTGCCTTCGCGGCGCAGCTTGATCACCACTTTATCCAATGCGGCGACCGCGGTGATGTCCCAGAAATGCGCGCGGGACAGATCGATGATCACCTTATCGACGGCCTCTTTGAAATCGAAGGCCGCGATGAACTTGTCCGCGGAGCTGAAGAACACCTGGCCCACTACAGTGTAGGTGCGTTCGCTGCCCTCGTTATCGGCCGCGGAGTCGATATACAGAAAGTGGCCGATCTTGTTGGCGAAGAACATCGCCGCCAGCAGCACGCCGACGAACACGCCGTAGGCCAGATTGTGAGTGAAGACGGTGACCGCCACCGTGGCAAGCATGACGATATTGGTGGAGAGCGGGAATTTCTTCAGGTTGCGGATCGAATCCCAGCTGAAGGTGCCGATCGACACCATGATCATCACCGCCACCAGCGCG
>CBIHQF010000420.1:0-4205 GCA_966211665.1 uncultured Pseudomonas sp.
GCTGCCGTGATCGACGGATGACGGCGTCCATTTCCGCTTCGCGCACACGCGCGGGCGCGGGATGGGCGCCCTTGCATTTCGTCTCTTCTTCAACTTGGGCAAACGGGGGAATGGAATGGCTTATCTAGCGCCGTCGGAATTCGTGGCGAAGATGGTGGACGCAGGCGAATCGAAGATCTTCATGGCCACGCGCGACACCCTGATCCGCGCTTACATGGCCGGGGCCATCCTCGCGCTGGCAGCCGTGTTCGCGATCACCATCTCGGTACAGACGGGCTCGCCGCTGGTGGGCGCCATCCTGTTCCCGGTGGGCTTCTGCATCCTCTACCTGCTCGGCTTCGACCTGCTGACCGGTGTGTTCGTGCTGACACCGCTGACCGCGTGGAGCGCCTATGCGTTCGGCATCGCCATGGGGCTGTTGTGGCTGTCCACCGTGCCGTTGACCAACGGCACGGTGGCGACCCTGTTCGGTGTGCGCAACCTGTCGATGCTCGGCGGCATCGTCTTCCTGTTCCATCAGCTCGGGGCGTTTATGGGCGGTTGGCTGGGCGGTTATCTATACGACCGCACCGGCAGTTACGAACTGGTCTGGCAGATCGCGATCCTGCTCAGCCTGCTGGCCGCGGCGCTGAACTGGCCGGTGCGCGAGCAACCGGTCGCGCGCCTGCGCAATCTCGAGGTCGCGGCATGAACGCACACTACTGGTTGAATAGCGCGCTGGCCCTGGCTGGCGCCGCCTTGCTCGGCTTGATCTGGTGGGCTTGGTTGCAAAGCGGCCTGGCATTTATGCAATTGGGTATAGGCGTGTGTTGAACAAGACACCTGTTGTCATGGCTTTGGCAGGCGCGTAGCGTCGAGTTCTCGCCTCGTACAGGAGCTCACCATGTTGCTGCGCGCCTTCGCCATTCCGCTGTTATTGAGCGCTATCGCCGCCCCCGCGCTGGCCGACGAATGCCCGGCGTTGCTCCAGGGCGAGCTGACCCGGTTGCGTAGCAAGGACCGCATCGATCTGTGCCAACGCTTCGCCGGCAAGCCATTGCTGGTGGTCAATACCGCCAGCTTCTGTGGTTTCACCCCGCAGTTCAAAGGGCTGGAGGCGCTCTATCAGCGCTACAAGGGGGAGGGGCTGGAGGTGCTCGGCGTGCCATCCGACGACTTCAAGCAAGAGGCCGGCAGTAGCGAGGAAACCGCCAAGGTCTGCTACGTCAATTACGGCGTGAGCTTCACCATGAGCGAGCCACAACGGGTGATCGGCGCCGACGCCATCGGCCTGTTCAAGGGGCTGGCGGCGCAGAGCCAGGCGCCGGGCTGGAACTTCTTCAAATACGTCGTCGACCGCCAGGGCCGGGTGGTCGCCAGCTTCCCCAGCACCACCCCGGCGGACGATCCGGCGTTGCTCGCCGCGGTCGAACAGGCGATTGCCCGGCGCCCCGAGGCGGATCGCCGATAGCGCATCGCCAGTCACCCATCTGGGCGATGGGATAGGTTTTTTCTCCTGCTTACACTTGTTGCACGTCGGACGCAGTCTCCCGGCGCCAACAATAATAATCAGGAGGCATCCCATGCGTCGTACCTTCACCACTGCTCTTGCCGGTCTGGCTCTGCTTGGCGCCGTCGAGGCCCAAGCCGGCACCTATACCCAAACCAAGTATCCGATCGTGCTGGTGCACGGTGTCACCGGTTTCGACACCATCGGCGGCTTGATCAACTATTTCCATACCATCCCCTGGAACCTCGAGCGCGACGGCGCCAAGGTCTATGTCGCCAGCGTTTCCGCACTGAACGACAGCGAGCAGCGCGGTGCCGCACTGGCGCAGCAGATAGTGCCCTGGGCCGGTGCCAATGGCGGCAAGGTCAACCTGATCGGCCATAGCCAGGGTTCGCCGACCTCGCGGGTCGCCGCCTCCCTGCGCCCGGACCTGGTGGCATCGGTCACCTCGATCAACGGCGTCAACAAGGGTTCGAAGGTGGCTGATGTGCTGCGCGGGGTGATCCCGCCCAACAGCGCTATCGAAGGCGGCGCCAATGCCTTGGCCAACGCCCTGGGCGCGGTGATCAACCTGCTGTCCGGCTCCAGCAACCCACAGAGCGGCATCGATGCGCTGAAAACCCTGACCACAGCCGGTACCGCGGCACTCAACAGCCGTCACCCGTGGGGCGTCAATACCAGCAGCTACTGCGCTAAGTCCACCGAGGTGCATAACGTGCGCGGGCACAGCATCCGCTACTTCTCCTGGACCGGTAACACCTCCTACACCAACGTCTTCGACGCGGTGGATCCGTTCCTGGCCATCACCGGCCTGGCGTTCGGTGGCGAGAAGAACGATGGCCTGGTCGGCGTTTGTTCCACCTACCTGGGCCAGGTGTTGGGCGACAGCTACAACCTGAACCATGTGGATGCGATCAACCATCTGTTCGGCATCCGCGGCTGGACCGAACCGGTATCGCTGTATCGTCAACATGCCAACCGCCTGAAAAACAAGGGTGTCTGATCGCCGTCAGGTGATTGCTATGCGAAGCGCCTGGCCGATGTTTCATCGCGCCAGGCGCTCTGCATTTTGTTCATGACCAGCGGTCGATAGTTTTCCGGAGGACGCATGACTCTGCCTTATCGCACCATTTGCTCGGTTGCCGGGCTGGCGCTCGCTGCCAGCGCCGCCACGCTCTACTGGCAATGGCCCACAGTGCCGGCGATCGAACTCAAGGCTGCCGCCGCGCCTGTCCGGGTACTGGATGAAGTCTCCGCCGACGCGCTGTTGCGCAGCCAACCCAAGGCCTCGCCGCCGGGCCCAGCCGCTGAATCTGGGCAACTGCCGGGCCTGCAAGGCACCGAGGTGGATGGCGAACTGAAAACCGACGGCGCCGGCAATCTGGTGCTGCAATTGGCGCTACGCGATTACTTCGATTACTTTCTCAGCGCAGCCGATCAGGCCGGCCTGGAAGTCGCGGTCGAGGCCTTGCTGGCCGATGCCGGCGCGCGTTTGCAGGAGCCGGCCCTGGGCCAGTTGCTCGGTGTGCTCGGCAATTACCTGGACTACAAACGGGCCAGCCTGGCGCTGATGCAGCAGCCCTTGAGCGCGCAACAACAAGCGCGACCGGAAAGCCAATTGCAGGCCCTGCAGCAGGCATTCGAGGGCTTGGCGCAATTGCGCCGGGCGCATTTTTCGGCTGCCGAAACAGAGGCGCTGTTCGGCGCCGAAGAGGCTTATGCGCGTTATACCCTCGACAGCCTGGCGCTGTCGGCCCGCGAGGATTTGAGCGAGCAGGCCAAGGCCCAGTTGCAGGAACAATTGCGCGGGCAATTACCGGCCGCCATGCGTGCCAGCGAAGAGCGGCAGAACCTGGCGCTGGCGCAACAGGCGCAGAGCGAGCGACTATGGCAACAAGGCGCCAGCGAGCAGCAGCAACGCGAATTTCTGGCGCAGACCTATGCTGCAGAGACGGTCGAGCGATTGCTCGTCGAGCAGCGCCAAGAGCGCGACTGGCAGAAGCGCTATGCGGCTTACCGCGACGAGCTGGCCAAGTTGCAGGGCGACGGCCTGAGCGCGGCGGATCGGCAGCGCGAGCAGCAGCTTTTGCGTCAACGTTTATTCAGCGACACCGATCAGCACCGAGTCGATACCTATGACGCCATCGCCGCCAAGCAGCAGGACCCGCAAGCCCCCGAGATGTAAGCGCTGGGAGCGGGCGCGATGACCCAGACGCGCGAGGAGCGCTTGCTGTTGTCCCAGCAGCGCCGTGGCTATCGCAACCTGCGCTTCACCCGGATGCTGGAAGCGGGGTTTCTCGAACACCGGGTGCAGCGCATGCGCCGCCGACTGTTGTTGATCGTCGGCACCGCGATCGCCTTTCAGCTCATCTATACCGTGCTCGATCTATGGTTGTTGCCGCTGACGGTGAGCCTGTCGGTCATCCCGTTGCGTCTGCTGGCAATACTCGGCGTGGCCGCCGGCTATTTCTATTGCCGCCGCCCGCAGGCGCCGCCGCGCCGGGCCTTGCTCGCCTATATCGGTGTTTACGCGCTGAATGGCGTCTGTGTCGTGCTGATCATCTATGTGGCCTGGGCACGCGGCGAGCCGATGCCTTACGACGGGCTGTTCCTGATCCTGTTGTTCGGCTATGTGCTGCTCGGGGTTTCGTTCCGTGCGATCAGCGTCGCGGCCTGGGGATTTTGTCTTCTGTTTCTGCTGATCGGCGTGTCGTTC
>CBIHQF010000421.1:0-4203 GCA_966211665.1 uncultured Pseudomonas sp.
GGTCGTGGGTGATGAACAACACGGCGCCCTGAAAACTGCTCAAGGCTTCTTCGAGCCAAGCGATGGCGCCGATATCCAGGTGGTTGGTCGGTTCGTCGAGCAGCAACAGATCCGGTTCGCAAACCAATGCCTGGGCCAGCAGCACGCGCCGGCGCCAGCCGCCGGACAACTCGGCCAAGGTTTTATCGGCCGGCAACTGCAGACGGCTCAGGGTGCTCTCGACCAACTGCTGCAAACGCCAGCCGTCGCGGGCTTCGAGGTCCTGCTGAACATGCATGAGCTTGTCCAGATCGGCCTCGTTGTGGATATTCTGGCTGAGATGGTGGTACTCGGCCAGGAGCGCACCGACGCCATCCAGACCTTCGGCGACCACATCGAAGACGGTCCGTTCGTCGGCCAACGGTAGCTCTTGCGGCAACTCGCCGATTTTCAGCCCAGGAGCGCGCCAGACCGAACCGTCGTCGGGTTTCTGATCGCCCTTGACCAGCTTCAACATGCTCGATTTGCCGGTGCCGTTACGACCGATAATGCATACCCGCTCGCCACGCGCGATCTGCCAAGACACCTTGTCCAGCAGCGGCATGGCGCCGAAGGCCAGGGAAACATCGGTGAACTTGAGCAGGGTCATGGCACGCCTCGATCATACGGTGGCAACGAACGACGAGAACGCAGGAAATAGACGCATCGATACGTCGAGGGCCTGGCGTTCGCGGCACGCATCGCCACGAAAACTAATTTGCCGACAGCATCTGGCGACGGCAAAAACTGGGCGCGCATTCTAACCGAGATGAGCATGGCTACGCGGGCATTTTTCAGCGACTCGACGGTCGCTCCTATAACTTTCATCGTGGTCGGACAAAAGGCTAAGCTAGAGCAGTCAGCGCCATCGATGGCGCTCTTTTCATGCTCTAACCCGGAAGTGTCATGCGCGCTCGCCTGTATACGTTGTGTCCCATCCTGCTCTGCCTCGTCACCTTATCGACGGCACAGGCCGCCAATCTGAGCCAGCAGCGCCAGTATTACGACCAGGCCAAGGCCGCTCTGGCCAAAGGCGATAGCGGTCCCTACAAGCGCTATGCCGATGCCTTGCGCGATTACCCGCTCGAGCCCTACCTCGCCTACGACGAGCTGACCGCCCGTCTGAAATGGGCCAGTAACGACGAGATCGAGAAATTTCTCGCCGAGCATGGCGATCTGCCACAGGCCAGTTGGATGAAACTGCGCTGGCTGCGCTGGCTGGCCGAACGCGGCGATTGGAAAACCTTCGTCAATCATTACGACCCGGCGCTGAACTTCACCGAGCTCGATTGCCTGTACGGGCAATACCAGCTCAGCCACGGCCTCACGGCCGAAGGCTTCGCCACCGCGGAAAAACTCTGGCTGGTAGGCAAATCCCAACCCGATGCCTGCGACCGCCTGTTCGATCGCTGGGCGGCGGAAGGCCAGCTCACCGAAGCGCGCCGTTGGCAGCGCACGAAATTGGCCGTCGAAGCGCGCAATTACGGCTTGGCGACATACCTGACCAAAGGCCTGCCCACCCTGGGCAAGCATGGCAAGCTGCTGATAGAGGTGGCGCAGAAGCCTGCGCTACTCAGCCAGACCGCGCGCTTCAATCCCGCCGATGAGGCCATGGCCGATGTCGTTGGCCTCGGTTTGCGCCGCCTGGCCCGCCAGGACCCGGAAAAAGCCCTGGATTTGCTCGACGCTTAGGCTCGGCGCATGAAGTTGTCCAGCGACGAACAAGTCGCTATCGCCCGTGAGATCGGCCTTACCCTGGCAAAGCGCTTCGATACGCGCGCCCTCAAGGTCATGGCGCAATACGACCCGCAGTTGCGCGACGACACCGTCAGTGAATGGCGAGCGCGCCTGCTGCTGCGGGGCGGCCATTGGAGCGAAGCGCATCAATTGACCCGGCAGATGCCGGAGAGCCTGGCCAAGACCAATCGCTGGCGCTACTGGCAGGCGCGCAGCCTGCAACTGGCGCAGCCCAACAGTACCGAGCCGCAAGTGCTGTATCAGGGACTGGCCAAGGAGCGCGATTTCTATGGCTTCATGGCGGCCGATCAGGTCAAGGCGCCGTATCAGTTGAACAATCAACCGCTGGTCCCATCGGCAAAGACCGTGCAAAAGGTGCGTAACGCCGCCGGTATTCGCCGCGCCTTGGAGTTTCACGCCCGCGGGCAGATCGCCGACGGTCGCCGCGAGTGGTACCACGTCAGCCGTTTATTCAGCCGCGAGGAAATGGTCGCGCAGGCGCGCCTGGCTTACGAGATGGAATGGTATTTCCCGGCGATTCGCACCATCAGCCAGGCGCAATACTGGGATGACCTGGACGTACGTTTCCCCATGGCGCACCGCGACCCGCTGACCCACGAAGCGAAGAAGCGCGGTCTGCACTCCAGCTGGGTATTCGCCATCACACGCCAGGAAAGCGCATTCATGGCCGACGCCAAATCCCATGCCGGCGCCATGGGTCTGATGCAGCTCATGCCCGCCACCGCCAAGGAAACCGCCAAACGCTTCGGTATTCCGCTGTCGTCACCGCAGTTGGCCTATCGGCCCGAGATCAATATCCAGCTCGGTGCCGCCTACCTGAGCCAGATATACGGCCAGTTCAACGGCAATCGGGTGCTCGCCTCCGCGGCCTACAACGCGGGTCCCGGCCGCGTACGCCAATGGCTGCGCGGCGCCGACCATCTGGCTTACGATGTGTGGATCGAAAACATTCCGTTCGACGAAACCCGGCAATACGTACAGAACGTGCTGTCGTATTCGGTGATCTACGGCGAAAAGCTCAAGGCACCGCAACCACTGGTGGGCTGGCACGAGCGCTATTTCGATCAATAGCTGCGCAAGCGGCAAGCGTATTAGCGTGGCGTTCGCCCAGACACCGCCAGGGCTTTTCGCTGTTACTTGCACTTATAACTTGCGGCTTACAGCTCGCGTGCCCTACTCCAACACCTCTACCGGCATGCCCAGCGCCAGTTGCCCTTCTCCGCAGGCAATAAGGTTCTGGCCGAAATACACCTCGCCATCGCGCGCCCGATAATTCTGCAAGGTCGTCAACGGCTCGCGGTCGGCGCTGCGTTGGCCGGTTTGCGGATCCAGGGTGGTCATGATGCAGCGTGAGCAGCCCTTGACCACGCGAAATTCCAGGGTGCCGATGCGAATACGCCGCCATTCATCTTCGGAATAAGGCGCAGAACCCGTAATCACCAGGTTCGGTCTGAAACGCTGCATTTCCAGCGGTCGGCCGACCCGCGCGGACAAATCGTCCAGCGAGGCCTGGCCGATCAGCAACCACGGAAAGCCGTCGGCGAAGGCCACCCGATCGCCCTCCGCGGCATACACCGGATCGACCTGGCGAGCCAGCTGCGCCGGCACATGGACCAGGCGGCAAGCGCGCCCGAGCAACTGCGTCAGCCAGGCTGCCGCGGCATCGCCGGCGTCCGGAACGGCCAGGCTATCGCGCCAGATGGTAACCGTACGCAGCTCGGCCGGCTCCGGCACCGCAACCATTAAATCGACCATGCCCGGCGCACTCAGTAACACTTGCTCGCTGCCTTGCCAAGCCATCGTGATCCGGTTCATCGAAGCCAACAACCGCTGGGTCAGAAAACGCCCACTCTGCGCATCGACTACCATCCAACGTCTGTCACCGGCAACACCCAAGGCATCCACGCGGGTCTGAGTCAAAGGTTCGCCTGCTCCAGACTTGAGTGGGTAACGGTACAACCCCGAGAGACTTAACATGAGCCAGCTTTCCCTTGAGCAAAACGCTTTTATACGAGCAACCCGCCAGGCCCACAAGCCCGCCCTCGCACTGGGGCTGTTGATCGCGTTGATGGGCTGCAGCGGTACCGCGCCGGATAACCTGGGGGTTCGGGAGGGTCGCCTGGCGCCCTGTCCGACATCGCCCAACTGCGTCAACAGCCAGGCCAGCGATAGCGCTCAGCATATCGAACCGCTACCGCTTAAAGGCGACCGGGCGCAAACCCAGGCACTTCTGGTCAAGCTGCTGAGCAGCGAACCGCGAGTCACCCTGGTCGAGCAGAACGAGCATTATCTGCGCGCGGAATTCGCCAGCAAGCTGCTGGGCTTCGTCGATGACGTGGAGTTTCTGATCGGCGAGCAGCACGTCGACGTGCGCTCGGCCTCGCGCCTGGGCTATTCGGATTTCGACGTCAACCGCAAGCACATCGA
>CBIHQF010000422.1:0-4197 GCA_966211665.1 uncultured Pseudomonas sp.
CCACCCTGGAGTTAACCATGTCACTTAGCGTTTTTGACCTTTTCAAGATCGGCATCGGCCCGTCCAGTTCGCACACCGTCGGGCCGATGCGCGCCGCCGTGCGTTTCGTCGAAGGCCTGCGCCGCGACGACCTGCTGGCCAGCACCGAGTCGGTCAAGGTCGAGCTGTACGGCTCGCTCGGCGCCACCGGCAAGGGCCACGGCAGCGACAAGGCGGTGCTGCTCGGCCTGGAAGGCGAACAACCGGACACCGTCGACACCGGCACCGTCGATGCGCGCATGGCCGCGATCCGCGAATCCGGCGAGCTCAAACTGCTCGGCGAAAAAAGCATCCGCTTCGTCGAGAAGCAGCACCTGGCGATGATCCGCAAGCCCCTGGCCTTCCATCCCAACGGCATGATCTTCCGCGCCTTCGACGGCGCCGGCTTGCAGCTGCGTTCGCGCGAGTATTACTCGGTGGGCGGCGGTTTCGTGGTCGATGAACAGGCCGCCGGCGCCGACCGCATCGTCGAAGACAGCACAGAGCTGCAATACCCCTTTACCACCGCCAAGCAGTTGCTGGCTCATTGCGCCGAGCATGGCCTGTCGATCAGCCAGGTGATGCTGGCCAACGAAGCCGCCTGGCGCCCGGAAGCAGAGACCCGCGCCGGCCTGCTGAATATCTGGCAGGTGATGCAGGATTGCGTCGAGGCCGGTTGCCGCAACGAGGGCATCATGCCCGGCGGCCTCAAGGTCAAACGCCGCGCCGCCGCGCTGCATCGCCAGCTGTGCAAGAACCCCGAAGCCGCGCTGCGCGATGCGCTCAGCGTGCTCGACTGGGTCAACCTCTACGCCCTGGCGGTGAACGAGGAAAACGCCAGCGGCGGCCGTGTGGTCACCGCGCCGACCAATGGCGCGGCCGGCATAGTGCCGGCGGTGCTGCACTACTACTCGCGCTTCATCCCCGGCGCCAATGAAGACGGCGTGGTGCGTTTTCTGCTCACCGCCGCGGCCATCGGCATCCTCTATACGGAAAACGCCTCGATCTCCGGCGCCGAAGTCGGCTGCCAGGGCGAGGTCGGCGTGGCCTGCTCGATGGCCGCAGGCGCCTTGTGCGAAGTGCTCGGCGGCAGCGTCAACCAGGTCGAGAACGCCGCGGAAATCGGTATGGAACACAACCTCGGCCTGACCTGCGACCCGGTCGGCGGCCTGGTCCAGGTGCCCTGCATCGAACGCAACGCCATGGGCTCGGTGAAGGCGATCAATGCCGCGCGCATGGCCCTGCGCGGCGACGGCCAGCACTTCGTCTCACTGGACAAGGTGATCCGCACCATGCGCCAGACCGGCGCCGACATGAACAACAAATACAAGGAAACCGCCCGCGGCGGCCTGGCGGTCAATATCATCGAATGTTGATCGCAAATTGCGGGCTCGCGGATTGCCGCCGCCCTACGCCACAACACTGAAACCATCCCCTCGCCCCTCTGGGGAGAGGGCTAGGGAGAGGGGTCGATATCCGCCCCATCCACGATATCAATGGAGAACCGCATGACCACTGAAACCCTGGCGAAAACCCCGCTACACGCCCTGCACCTGGAACTCGGCGCGCGCATGGTGCCCTTCGCCGGCTACGACATGCCGGTGCAATACCCGCTCGGCGTGATGAAAGAACACCTGCACACCCGCGAGGCCGCCGGTCTGTTCGATGTCTCGCATATGGGCCAGATCGTCCTGCGCGGCCCGAACGCCGCCAAGGCCCTGGAAACCTTGGTGCCGGTGGATATTGTCGACCTGCCGGTGGGCATGCAGCGCTACGCCATGTTCACCGATGAGAACGGCGGCATCCTCGACGACCTGATGGTCGCCAACCTCGGCGATGACACCCTGTTTCTGGTGGTCAACGCCGCCTGCAAGAACCAGGACCTGATGCACCTGCAGGAGCGCATCGCCAGCCAGTGCAAGATCGAATCCTGCTTCGACCGCGCCCTGCTCGCCCTGCAAGGGCCGAAGGCGGTCGAGGTACTGGCGCGCCTGGCGCCGGAAGTCAGCAAGATGACCTTTATGCAGTTCGCCCCCGTGCGCCTGCTCGGCGCCGACTGCTACGTCAGCCGCTCCGGCTATACCGGCGAAGACGGCTTCGAAATCTCGGTGCCGGCCGAACACGCCGAAACCCTGGCGCGCAGCCTGCTGGCCGAGCCGGAAGTCGAAGCCATCGGCCTCGGCGCCCGCGACTCGCTGCGCCTGGAAGCCGGCCTGTGCCTGTACGGCCACGACATGAGCACCGCCACCACGCCGATCGAAGCCAGCCTGCTCTGGGCCATCTCCAAGGCCCGCCGCGCCGACGGCGCCCGTGCCGGCGGCTTCCCCGGTGCCGAGCGAATCTTCGCCCAACAGCGTGAAGGCGTCGCCAGCAAACGCGTCGGCCTGCTGCCGCAGGAACGCGTGCCGGTGCGCGAAGGCGCGGAAATCGTCGATGCCGACGGCAACCTGATCGGCAACGTGTGCAGCGGCGGCTTCGGCCCGAGCCTCGGCGGCCCGGTGGCGATGGGTTACGTGCAAAGCAGCCATACCGCCCTCGACACCTCGGTATGGGCCATGGTGCGCGGTAAGCGCGTGGCCATGAAAGTCGCGAAGACCCCGTTCGTGCCGCAGCGCTACTACCGCGGTTAAAGCCCCGGCCAGCGGCGGCTGCGGCACAGCCAGCTGCCGCCGATCGCAGTAGATCCTATGTTCCTACGCAGGCCGAATGGCCTACGCCCATGTGGGAGGCGCTTCAGCGGCGAACTCCCCGCGGCGCCTGTCGCGGTTCAAGCGGGGTGCCGCCCAGCCCCTCTCACCCTGGGTCACTGTTTCAGGTTCGAATACTGGAAAGGCCGGCGGCTTTGGCCCAGATGTAATCCGGGGAAGATCGAAAGCCAGCCCCAGGGCTGAAGACCCGTGCCGTCAGGCTCTACCCAGCGGACTCAACACCGCCAGGCCGCCCCGATTGAGCACATGGGTGTAGATCATGGTGGTCTTCACATCCGAGTGGCCCAACAGCTCCTGTACCGTGCGGATATCCTGGCCACTTTCCAGCAAGTGAGTGGCGAAGCAATGACGCAAGGTATGCGGCGAGACCTGCTTGACTATGCCTGCCTTGCTGGCCGCACGCTTGAAGTTGCGCTGAACACGCTTCTCATCCAGATGATGACGCCGCACCGCACCGCTACGGGGGTCGACCGATAAACCGGATGCCGGAAATACATACTGCCAACCCCACTCCAGCGGCGCTTTGGGATATTTGCGCGCCAGCGCAAAAGGCAACCAGACATCACCACGCCCCTGTTCCAGCTCGGCCCTATCAGGCCGTTGAAAAACGTAGGCGAGGCAGGCAAGACAAGCCAAAAACGGCCGAGGAAGCGGAGTTTACTGACTGTAAATGAGCATTCCGAGGCCGTTTTTAACGCAGTATTGCCAACGTAGGTAGTTTTTCAACGGCCTGCTATGGGTTGCCCGCACCACGGCCAGCTGTCGACGCAGGGGCTCGGCCAAACGCTTCGGCAGCATGGTCACACGGTCCTTCATGCCCTTGCCATCGCGTATGAGAATTTCTTGGCGCGCGAAATCCACATCCTTGACGCGCAAACGCAGCGCCTCCATCAGGCGCATGCCAGTGCCGTAAAGCAGGCTGCAAACCAGCCAGAGTTCACCGTCGAGTACAGCGAGGATTCGACGCACCTCCTCAATCGACAAAACCACCGGTAAACGCTGCGGTTTCTTCGCCCGCACAACATCGGCCAGCCAGGGCAAGTCGAGCGCCAGTACCTCCTTATATAGGAACAACAACGCGGACAACGCCTGGTTCTGCGTAGATGCCGAAACATTACGTTTCACCGCCAGTTCGGTAAGAAAGGCTTCAACTTCGGCAGCCCTGTATCCTGGGGGTGACGATACTGGTGAAAGCGGATAAAGCGCTTTACCCACTCGCAATAGACGTGCTCAGTACGGATGGCGTAGTGTTTGAGCCGAATTCGCTCACGCATCTGATCGAGCAGACGAGGCTTGCCGTCCATGGTGTATAACCTTCCAGATGGGTCATCCTGACCCGAAAAGTACCGGCCTAGACAGGGAGCAGAGATATGACAAGGAAGGTTATCCCCCAGTCCCGTTCGGCAGGTTATACACCACTTGGTGTCTATTTATAGTTGAACTAAACCGCTTCCGCGGTGGTGCGGTTTGC
>CBIHQF010000423.1:0-4195 GCA_966211665.1 uncultured Pseudomonas sp.
CAGTTGGGTCCATAGCTTGGACACTTCGAACACTTCATTCAGTACGAAGCGCATATCGCGCAACGGAGCTTTGTAGTCAGCCATGGGGGCAATCCTCGAACGAACTAACAGAGAGGCGATGTGAGGCTTAGAAGTCTAACCGAAGAACTTTTCAGAGACATAGGGTCGCGTTATGACTAAATATTAAAATTTAGTTCTATTTGCACGGAAAGCCGCAAGTCATCCGCGCATAAGGGCTTGCGGCCAGTCATTACCGCTTGTCAGAGACCGAAATGTTCGGCCGGCAGGCTCATGATGCACTCGCTGCCGGCCTCGGCAGCGGCGAGATGACCGGTGGTGCGCGGCAACAGGCGCTTGAAATAGAAGGCGCAGGTCGCCAGTTTGGCCTGGTAGAAGGCGGCATCGTCCGTACCCGCGTCCAGCTTGTCTTGCGCGACCTTGGCCATGCGCAGCCAGAAGTAGCCCAGAATGACATAGCCAGAATACATCAGGTAATCCACCGAGGCGGCACCGACCTCGTCGGCATTCTTCATCGCCGCCATCCCCAACTTTTGCGTCAGCTCGCCCCATTGCCTGTTCAACCCGGCCAATTGCGCCACGTAGCCCTTAAGCTGGGCGTGCCCGGCCTCGGCCTCGCAGAATTTATGCACCCGTTTGGTGAAGCCGAGGAGCAGCTTACCCTGGCTACCGAGGACTTTACGCCCGAGCAGATCGAGAGCCTGGATGCCATTGGTGCCTTCGTAGATTGGTGCGATACGGCAGTCGCGCACCAACTGCTCCATACCCCACTCGCGGATATAGCCATGGCCGCCGAACACCTGCATGCCGTGGTTGGTCGCCTCCAGGCCGGTTTCGGTCATGAATGCCTTGCAGATCGGGGTGAGCAAGGCCAGCAGATTTTCCGCCTCGTGGCGTTGTTCCTCGCTCTCGCCGGCATGCGCCTGATCGAGCAATTGCGCGGTGAAGTAGGCCAGGGCGCGGTTGCCTTCGTTGAACGCCTTCATGGTCAGCAGCATGCGCCGCACATCGGGGTGCACGATGATCGGATCGGCGACTTTATCCGGCGCTTTCGGCCCGGTCAGCGCGCGCATCTGCAAGCGTTCGTTGGCGTATTTCAACGCGCCCTGGAAGCTCGCTTCGCCGAGGCACAGGCCCTGCATGCCGGTGCCCAGGCGCGCGTGGTTCATCATGGTGAACATGCAGTTGAGGCCCTTGTTGGCCTCGCCGATCAGGTAGCCGGTGGCGCCGTCGAAGTTGATCACGCAGGTGGCCGAAGCCTTGATGCCCATCTTGTGCTCGATCGAACCGCAGGACACCGCATTGCGCGCGCCCACGCCAGTGCCGGCGGGCATGAATTTGGGCACGATAAACAGCGAAATGCCCTTGGTGCCCGCCGGTGCGTCGGGCAGCTTGGCCAGCACCAGATGGACGATGTTCTCGCTCATGTCGTGCTCGCCGGCGGAGATGAAGATCTTGCTGCCGCTGATCGCGTAATTGCCATCGGCCCGAGGCACGGCGCGGGTCTTGATTAGCCCTAAGTCGGTGCCGCAATGGGCTTCGGTCAGGCACATGGTGCCGGTCCAGCGGCCCTCGGTCATGCGGGTCAGGTAGGTGTCTTTCTGCTCTTGGCTGCCATGGGCATGGATCGCCGACATGGCGCCGTGGGTCAGGCCGGGGTACATGGCCCAGGACTGATTGGCCGAAGCGACCATCTCGCTGACGATCAGGCCGAGCGACTGCGGCAGGCCCTGGCCGCCATATGTCGGATCGGCGGACAAGCCCATCCAGCCGCCTTCGGCGTACTGGGCGAAGGCCTCCTTGAAGCCCTTGGGCGTGGTCACCACGCCAGCGTCGAACCGGCATTCTTCCTCGTCGCCGGAACGGTTCAGCGGTGCCAGCACCTGCTCGCAGAACTTGGCGCCTTCTTCGAGAATGGCCGCGACCATATCCGGGGTCGCATCGCTGGCGCCCTGGGCGGCATAGCTGGCGGGAAAGTCGAACACTTCATCGAGCAGAAAGCGCATATCGCGCAAAGGGGCCTTGTAGTCGGGCATGGTCATTCTCCGTCAGCGGCGCGCAGGCGCAAATTAAGTGCCCACGCTACGACTTTGGCGGTTGCGCTAACAATCAATGTGCGGCTGCTGAATGGACCACCATAACCGGGTTCAACCGCGCGAGGCGGCCAGTTTGACCGCACCACGACGCTGCCCATGGCTGCGAATGCAATTGCGCCCGGCTTCCTTGGCGCTGTACAGCGCCTGGTCGGCGGCCTTGATCACCTGCTCCGGGCTGGTTTGCGCCGCGCCGCGCTCGGCCACGCCCATGCTCAGGGTCACCGACACCTGCGCGGCGGTGGAGCCCGTGCGTCTTTGTCGGCCTTGCTTGTCGTCCCGCGGCCGGTTCTCCTTGTCGCGCAATTGCAGGCGATAGGCGGCCACCGCCTGGCGCACGGCCTCCAGATGCGGCAAACATTCCTCCAGGGTCTTGCCGGGGAACAGCAGGGTGAACTCCTCGCCGCCATAGCGGTAGGCCCTGCCGCCTCCGCCGATCTTGCGCAACTGATTGGCGACCACCCGCAGCACTTGATCGCCGACATCGTGACCATGACTATCGTTGAATTTCTTGAAGTGGTCGACGTCGGCCATGGCGATCACATAGTTGCGCCCCAGGCGCTGCAAGCGCTCGTTCAACGCGCGCCGCCCGGGCAGGCCGGTCAGCTCGTCGCGAAAGGCCATCTGGTACGCCTCGTGCGCCACCGCCGCGACCAGAACCAGCATCATCAGGCTGCTCATCACCTGCAACGCATGAGGCAGGATAAAGGTATTGGGCAACATCCAGAACACGCCGAGCAACCCGACCAGTTGAGCCGCATGCAACGGCCGCGGCACACGCAGGTATTGCAGTAGCAACAAGGCTTCGCCGATAAAAAACACCGGGTATGCCAGCTGCATCAGGCTCATCCACTCGCCATGCAAAGCGGGCCAATGCACCTGCGCCAACCATTGCGCCAACGCCTCGGGATAACGCTGCGCCAAGGCCGTGGCCACCGCGCCCACCGCCAGCAGTACCGCGCCGCGGGCAAGCAGGTCCTGGAGCAGATGAGTGCGTTCCGGCCAGACCGCATACAGGCCATAGAGCAGCGGCAGCAATAAGCTACAGAGGTGGAATGTCAGCGCCGCGTCGCCGCGCAACTGCGCCCTTTGCTGGAAGTGATCGAGTTGCATGTCGAGCAAAAAATAACCGAGGTAAAGCACCAGCAGGAGAAACAGTTCGCGTTGGCGGCCATATACCAGGCAGAAAGCGCCGCCGAGCAATAACAATAAGGTCGGCAGAACGTTGAACAAGGATAGGAAAAACTCGCTGAGCGCCGGTTGGGCGGCGGCCAGAAATCCACCGCACAGCAATAGCAGCGAAGGCAGGAAATGACTGAGGCGCGCAGCGGCAAGACGTGACAAAGCAGGCTCCACGAGCACAACGGCGATGAGCGCAAACGAGCATTCTGCCCGCCATTTGCCGCTTGCGCATGGATAAGGCTCGCAAAAACATAAAAAAGCATTACCGAGTGATACGCGGTACAACCAGGCGCGAGTTGCCTGCGGTGCGTAGGAAGGCCCGGGCGGCGCTTTGTGACCTCGGGCGAGCTTTTCGCCGGATCCGCCCAATGATCCCTGCGCCTGCATTCTCTACGGGACACGCCTTCTGATATGGGGCGCGATTCGTCGGTTGCTCTTGTAGCCTGGATGCAATCCGGGAAAGCTTGCGCATACACCACCGCTCCCGGATTGCGCTTAGGCTTATTCGGGCTACGGGCTTTGCGTGTTTGCTGACGGCATTCGCCGCGGGGCGCGGCATGCAAGCCCCAATGAAAAAACCGCTGCTTTTTAAGGGCAGCGGTTTTTGTGCAGCGATAACGCCGGGAACTTAGTAACCCAGGGCGAAATCTTCTTCGTCCATGTCCATCAGGTTACCGGCACCGGACAGCATGGCTTCCACATGGGCGCGGGTACGCGGCAGGATGCGTGCGAAGTAGAAACGCGCGGTCTGCAGCTTGGCCTTGTAGAAGGCTTCGTCTTCGGTACCGGCAGCGATCTTCTCGGCAGCCAGGCGCGCCATGTCGGCCCAGAAGTAGGCCAGGCAGACGTAACCGGAATACATCAGGTAATCCACCGAAGCGGCCCCGACTTCTTCGCGGTCT
>CBIHQF010000424.1:0-4192 GCA_966211665.1 uncultured Pseudomonas sp.
AGATGAACTGCGTGCGCAAGCACCTTTCGGCGATCAAGGGCGGCCGCCTGGCCAAAGCCTGCTGGCCGGCCAGCGTCTACACCTATGCGATTTCCGATGTGCCGGGCGACGAAGCCACGGTGATCGCCTCCGGCCCGACCGTGGCCGACCCCACCACCTCGGCCGAAGCCCTGGCGATCCTGGCGCGCTACCAAATCGAAACGCCTGCCCATGTGCGCGCCTGGCTGCAAAACCCGGCATCGGAAACCATCAAGCCCGGCGATCCTTGCCTGAGCCGCAGCCACTTCCAGTTGATCGCCCGTCCGCAACAGTCACTGGATGCCGCCGCCGCTAAGGTTCGCGAGGCCGGACTGAATGCGTTGATTCTCGGCGATCTGGAAGGCGAATCCCGCGAGGTGGCCAAGGTGCATGCCGGTATCGCCCGGCAGATAGTGCTGCATGGCCAGCCGATCAAGCCGCCTTGCGTGATCCTTTCCGGCGGCGAAACCACGGTCACTGTGCGTGGCAACGGGCGCGGCGGTCGTAACGCAGAGTTCCTGCTGAGTCTGACCGACAGCCTTAAGGGCCTCGCCGGCGTTTATGCCCTGGCCGGCGACACCGACGGTATCGACGGCTCGGAAGACAACGCCGGCGCCCTGATGACCCCAGACAGCTACAACGAGGCTTGCAAACTCGGGCTGAGCAGCAGCGACGAGCTGGATAACAACAACGGCTATGGCTACTTCGCAGCCCTGGATGCGTTGATCGTCACCGGGCCGACCCGCACCAACGTCAACGATTTCCGCGCCATTCTGATTATCGAGGCTCCCGCAAAATGACTCCCAACAAGAAAGTGAAAATTCTCGCCACCCTCGGCCCGGCGATCAAAAGCATCGACGATATCCGCCAATTGGTGGAAGCCGGGGTCAACCTGTTCCGCCTCAACTTCAGCCACGGCGAACACGCCGATCATGCCCAGCGCTATAACTGGGTGCGCGAAGTGGAACAGCGCCTGAACACCCCGATCGGCATCCTTATGGATCTGCAAGGGCCGAAGCTGCGGGTCGGCCGTTTTGCCGAAGGCAAGGTCGATCTGGAGCGCGGTCAAACCCTTCGTCTGGACCTGGACAGCACCCCGGGCGATGCCCAGCGGGTCAACCTGCCCCACCCCGAAATCATCTCCGCATTGCTGCCGGGCATGAGTCTGCTGCTCGACGATGGCCGCCTGCGCCTGCGCGTCACGGCCAAAGAACCCACGGCGGTAATCACCGAAGTGATCGCCGGCGGCGAGCTGTCCGACCGCAAGGGCGTCAATGTGCCGGAAGCCGTACTGCAACTGTCGCCACTGACCGAGAAGGATCGCCGCGACCTGGCCTTCGGCCTGGAACTCGGTGTCGATTGGGTGGCGCTGTCGTTCGTCCAGCGCCCCGAGGATATCGTCGAAGCCCGCGAGCTGATTGGCGACAAGGCGCTGCTGATGGCCAAGATCGAGAAGCCCTCGGCGGTCACCCACCTCAAGGAAATCGCCGAGCTGTGCGATGCGATCATGGTCGCCCGCGGCGACCTGGGCGTGGAAGTGCCGGCGGAAAACGTGCCGCGCATCCAGAAGGACATCATCCGCGTCTGCCGCCAGCTCGGCCGGCCGGTGGTGGTGGCCACGCAGATGCTCGAATCCATGCGCTTCTCCCCGGCACCGACCCGCGCCGAGGTCACCGACGTGGCCAACGCCGTGGCCGAAGGCAGTGACGCGGTGATGCTCTCGGCGGAGACCGCCTCCGGTGACTACCCGCTGGAGGCGGTGCAGATGATGAGCAAGATCATCCGCCAAGTGGAGAACGGCCCGGACTTCCAGGCGCAACTCGACGTCGGCCGACCCCAGGCCGAAGCCACGGCGTCGGACGCGATCAGCTGCGCGATCCGCCGCATCAGCTCGATCCTGCCGGTGGCGGCGCTGGTCAATTACACCGAATCCGGCGCCAGCAGCCTGCGTGCCTCGCGCGAACGGCCGAAGGCGCCGATCCTCAGCCTGACGCCGAGCCTGAATACCGCGCGGCGTCTGAGCGTGGCCTGGGGCGTGTACTCGGTGGTCAACCAGCGCCTGGGCAAGGTCGAAGAAGTCACCGGCACCGCCCTGGAAATCGCCCAGGCGCGCGGCATGGCCCAGCGCGGCGACACCCTGGTGATCACCGCCGGCGAACCCTTCGGCCAGCCGGGCAGCACCAATAGTTTGCGGATCGAAACCTTGCGTTGAGAACGCGGTGCCGGTCACCAATCGCGGCCAAGGAGGCGCGTGATTTTGTAGCCAGGATGCAATCCGGGGGAAGGTTGTATGGTCGAAAACGCTTCCCCGGATTGCGCCAGGGCTTATCCGGGCTAGCAGTTCGTAGGGTGGATGACGCTTCACCCATCCACCAACCGCGATGGTGGATGAAAAAGGCGTCAGCTACGCGCCCCGATCCATCCTACACAGCACAAGGTCGCCAATCGCGGCCAAGGCCGCTCCTACAGGGTTTTCGTAAACAGGTTCAGTCCCATCCTGGCTTTGCCAGTTTCCAGGCACCCACCGCGCCCGTGGTGGGTGCCTCTTTTTATTCAGGTTCGCCGGCATGTCGCCACTGATTCGCTGCGCTGTAACCCATCTGCGCGCGCTGCTTAACGGCTTCAGTCAGATATTTCTGCAGAGTCATCCCGGCTGCGGCGCGCTGGTGCTTTTGGCCATTGCCCTGAGCGGGCCAGAACTGCTCGGCGGCGCCTTGCTCGGCGGTTTGAGCGGCCAATTCGTCGCCCAGCGCCGCGGTTATGCTCAGGCCGATATCGAGATCGGCCTGTATGGCTATAACGGCATTCTGCTGGGTTTGCTGATCGGCCTGAAGTTCGATGAGCCTGTCCTGGCGCCCTTGCTGATCATATTCAGCGCGAGCCTCTCCAGCCTGTTGCTCGCACCCTGGATGCGGCGCATGCGCGAGCGGCAGTGGCTGCCCGCCTTTACCCTGCCCTTTGTCGTCCTGAGCTGGGCACTGCTGGCCCTGCCGTTGCAGTTGCAAAGCGGCGCGGCAATCGAAACCCCGCGGCTCGATGCTCTAAGCGCCTTTATCGCTATTGCCCGCGGCCTCGGCCAGGTGGTTTTTCTCGACCAGCCATTGGCTGGGGTTTGTCTATTGTTGGGTTTGTTATTAGCTGATTGCCGCGCCGCCTGTTGGGCGCTGCTCGGTTCGGCTTGCGGCCTGGGCTTAGCGCTGCACCTGGGCTGGCCGCAGCATGGCGCCATGGCTGGACTGCATGGCTATAACGCGGCTTTGGCGGCCGTGGCGGTGAGCCAGGTGCAGCGCGGTCCCTGGTTGCCGCTACTGGCTATGGCACTCGCCACACTGCTGCAACCCGGTTTCGCCGCCCTGGGGCTGCCGGCTTTGACCCTGCCCTTTATCCTCGCCTGCTGGCTGATCGGCGCCAGCCAGCGCCTGCTGATCAGCGCCGCCGCGGACTGCATACCTTCGATGCAACCAGGCAAAGGCTTGCATCGTCCGGGCAAAACTCCCTAGGCTGGCGCGCATCGCCCGCTGATCCGAGCCTTCGAATCAGCGCCACCACGGAGTTATCAGGGTTCGTCATGGACAAGCTGCAGGATTGGCGCCAGCGCCTCTATATCATCATTTTCTTCACCACCACCCCGGCCGGGCAGCGTTTCGACCGTTACCTGCTGCTGGCCATCATGGCCAGCCTGGTGGTGGTAATGCTCGATAGCATCGACACCGCGCATCAGGACTATGGCGACCTGTTCATGGCCCTGGAATGGGGCTTTACCGCGCTATTCGCCATCGAGTACATCCTGCGCATTTACGTCAGCCCCAAGCCGCGCGAGTACATATTCAGTTTCTACGGCCTGATCGATCTGCTTGCGGTGCTGCCGGCCTTTCTCGCCCTGGCGTTCGCCGATGCGCAGTACCTGCTGATCATCCGGGTGATCCGCATGTTGCGGATATTCCGCGTGCTCAAACTCACACCCTACCTGAGCCAGGCCAACTTCCTGCTGGTGGCGTTGCGCGGCAGCAAGCAGAAAATCGTGGTGTTCCTGCTCAGCGTCAGCACTCTGGTGATCGTCTACGGCACGCTGATGTACGTGATCGAAGGGCCGCAAAACGGCTTTACCAGCATCCCGAAAAGCATCTACTGGGCGGTGGTCACCCTGAGCACGGTGGGCTACGGCGACATCGCC
>CBIHQF010000425.1:0-4189 GCA_966211665.1 uncultured Pseudomonas sp.
CGCGTCTCGTGCCTTGCCTCGCGCTAAAACAGGCTCCGGCGCGGTCGCGATGAAATGGCAACAGACCCTAGCTTCAGGGTTCGCGCGGGCGGCTGCAAGTGGCCTTTAGCCTTAACGTGGCCTACCGCAATAAAACGGTGGCGCGCGATCGGCATGGCGCTGCCCGCCGCCGAGGGCGAAGGTGGCGGCAGACGATGGCCTATTAGTCGGTCAACTCAAGTATGGGCAATGCGAGCTGGCGCTGAGACGCCCGCCATGAGCCTATGGCATGGCGGGCGGAGTATAGAGGCTTAGCCGGTATTTCCCGGCGAGCGGGGCGGGTGGCGTCTGAGCAGGGGAAAGGCGACCAGTGCGAGCCGTAACCAGCGACGCCAGTCGGTTTTTTTCACCGCCAGGGTCGTCAGCAATACCGCGCCGCCCGCCACCCATAGCGGCGTGCTGCCATGGCCCAGGTGTTCCTTCCAGTGTTGGCCGAATTGCCGTGCCTGACGTAGCGGTTGCAGCATCACCAGGGTTTCGTGGCGCAGCTCCTGGCGGTTGTGCTCCAGACGCATGCGCACCAAGGCGATGCGCATGTCGCGGCGTGAGGCGTTTGCGGGCAGTTCCGGTAAATTCATGGCAGCAGTTGCTCACGGTCGCGGGCCAGCTCTTCGAGGGTGGCCTTGAAAGGAGGAATGGCGTTGCGCAATTGGAGCAATAGGCGCACCAGAAAAATCAGAAAGCCCAGTGCATAGAACAGGCACAGGCCAATGACGACGCTGAAGCGGTAGCTGTCCCAGAAGCTGATCAGCAGCGCGGCGGACAGCCCGATGATCAGCAATACGCCGAACAGCAGGCTCAAACTGGCGAATACCAGCAGGCGCACCGTATTGCTTTGCTGTTCTTTGAGTTCCTCGGCCAGCAGCGCGATATGCCCGTGCAGCAAACCGAGCAACGCGCCGGCGAAGCGCCGTGGCGAAGGGCCGCGGTGAGCGGTTGTGGGTATGGCGTCGTCCATACGGTTCCTTTTTTAACGGCGTGAATTAACGACGTGAAATCAACATGCCGAGCAACAGACCGATCGCCGCTGCTATGCCCAGGGAGTGCCAGGGGTGGGTTTGCACGTAGTCCGAGGTCGCATCCACGGCGGCCTGGCCCCTTTCGCGCAAGCCGTTTTCGGCACTGTTCAGCGAGGTGCGTGCGCGTCCGAGGCTACTGCGGATCTGCTCGCGCAGTTCGTCTGCGTGCTCGCCGACCAGGTTGGCCGAGGTGTGCAGAAGCTTTTCGGTATCGCTCACCAGGGTCTGAAATTCTTTGATCAGCTCGTCTTGGCTGGTTGCGGTAGCGTTCTTGCGAAGCATGGGATCTCTCCATGGGCTGGTGGGCAGCTATCCATTGGGACAACCGGCTCGGTAAACCATTGAGTGAAAAAACGGCTGGGCCGCCTTTCCATGAATATTCAGGCCATGCGCTGAGATTCGATGCCTCGTCCACCTGGTTTCGCTTCGCCGACTGGGCAACGGGCCGGGATCTCCCTTGGCCCACGGCATCTTATCGCGCACATCCTGAAGGCCTGCTTGGCTGGCACTGGTGCTCACGCTCGACAGGTACTTGTTCAATTCGAGTGCCTGCGATCGCGACGGGTTCCACCTTTTCGTGGCCGGTTCGGTGCTGAGCCATGCTTCGCCGCGTTCGACCGCCAGGTGTTGAAGGTCGTGGTGGGCCATAACGATGCATCGGACGGGCGTATTCGTCTTTGCTGGTACAGCGCTTGCATTTCCTTGGTGCGCCGCTTCGTATCAATGCTCCTTTATGGAGCTGAAAAGAAAGCGGGATTGATGCCTTGGTGCATCCTTAACTCATTAATAAATATCGATTAAGCGCTACGAGCCGGATTTTCCATCGAACCATTTTGGGGCGATGTCAGGCCGGTTCGGTTGGAGTGTCTCGGTCTGCGTGCATGAATATGGTGCATTGCGGCTCTTGAATGACTCTATTTGGTGCTTTTTCCACGACAACGGAGTTTTCTTCGCTGATGGACAACATCAACAGTGCTGTGGAAACCCTGATACACGGCTCCAATACCCTGTTCATTCTGCTGGGCGCGATCATGGTGCTGGCCATGCACGCCGGCTTCGCCTTCCTTGAAGTGGGCACCGTGCGGCAGAAAAACCAGGTCAATGCCTTATCGAAGATCATCTCCGACTTCGCCGTGTCGGCGCTGGCCTACTTCTTTATCGGCTACTGGGTCGCCTACGGCGTGACCTTCCTCGAACCGGCCAGCGTGCTGACCGAAGGCAACGGTTATGGCTTGGTGAAGTTCTTCTTCCTGCTGACCTTCGCCGCGGCGATTCCGGCGATCATTTCCGGGGGCATCGCCGAGCGCGCGCGCTTCGGCCCGCAGCTGTGCGCGACCGTGCTGATCGTGGCGTTCGTCTACCCGTTCTTCGAGGGCCTGATCTGGAACGGCAACTTTGGCCTGCAAGGCTGGATGGAGGCGCAGTTCGGTGCGCCTTTCCACGATTTCGCCGGCTCCGTGGTGGTGCATGCGATGGGCGGCTGGTTGGCGTTCGGCGCGGTGATTCTGCTGGGGCGTCGCGATGGTCGTTACCGCGATGGTCGACTGGTGGCGTTCGCCCCGTCGAACATTCCGTTTCTGGCCCTGGGCTCGTGGATTCTGATCATCGGCTGGTTCGGCTTCAACGTGATGAGCGCGCAAACCCTGGGCAGCGTCAGCGGTCTGGTGGCGGTCAATACCCTGATGGCGATGGTCGGCGGCACCATCGCCGCGTTGCTGGTCGGCCGTAACGACCCGGGCTTTCTGCATAACGGTCCGTTGGCCGGTCTGGTCGCGGTATGTGCCGGTTCCGACCTGATGCACCCGGTCGGTGCCCTGGTAACCGGCGCGATCGCCGGCGCACTGTTCGTCTGGGCGTTCACCGCGACCCAGGTGAAGTGGAAGATCGACGATGTGCTCGGCGTTTGGCCGCTGCATGGTCTATGCGGCGTATGGGGCGGCATCGCCTGCGGCATCTTCGGCCAGCAGGCGCTCGGTGGCCTGGGCGGCGTCAGCATGCTCAGTCAATTCATCGGCACCGCCCTGGGTGTGGTGCTGGCGCTGCTTGGCGGCTTCCTGGTGTACGGCGTGTTGAGAAGCGCGGTGGGCATTCGCCTGACTCAGGAAGAGGAATACTACGGCGCCGACCTTTCGGTGCATAAGATCGGCGCGACCAGTCAGGATTGACGACCATTGCCCGACGCTGAATTTCCCGTGTCATGCGTAGGGTGGATGGCGCTTTTTCCATCCACCAGAAGGCTACCCCGGTGGATCGATGAAGCGCGATCCACCCTACAAACCCAAGCCATGAAAAATGCCGTTCACTTGCTTAAGTGAACGGCATTTCGCACAGGTTTTTTCGCTGCTCACGGCCGAAGAGGATGCAACGGATCGGCCGTGTGCTCCCGTCAGAACAATGGCAGGGTATAGCTGACGATCAGGCGGTTCTCGTCGAGATCGCCGAGGGCGTCGGAGCGCACCATTGCATTGCGCCAGCGCAGGGCCAGGTTTTTCAGCGGGCCTTCCTGGATGGTGTAGCTGATATCCACGTCCCGTTCCCACTCTTGGCCATTACTTCCATTGACTTCGAAGCCGTCGCCGGTTACATAGCGTGCGAAAGCCACCAGTCCGGGTAAGCCATAGGAGGCGAAGTTGATGTCGTAACGCGCCTGCCAGGATTTCTCGTCCTTACGGGTGAAGTCGAGGATCTGCAGGTAGTTGACGATGTAAGGATCGGTTTCCTGGAGGAACGGGAAGGCATTGTCGCCGCCGACTCTCTGATAGCCCAGACGAAAGGTATGGGCGCCCGTACCGGCCCACAGGTTGACCGAGGTCAGGCTGTTATCGATCTTGCCGCCCAAGCGCTTGCCGTTGTCGTCGGAGTCGAAGTAGGCCAGGTTGGCGCCCAGCTTCCAATCGCCGATCGGCTGGATATGGATCAGGTTGTAGAGCTTCTGATCGTAGATATCTTCCAGCTCGCCGTACCACAGGCCGGCAGTGGTATTACCATCGTTGAATTTGTAGTCGCCGCCGCCGAAGTTATAGCGGTCGCTTTCGCCTGCGGCGTTGCTCGCGCGGATGTCCTGGCTATCGGTGGAGTCGCGGAAGTTCACCTCGCGCAATTGGCCGGCATTGAGGCTCAAACCCGCGATC
>CBIHQF010000426.1:0-4174 GCA_966211665.1 uncultured Pseudomonas sp.
GGCCTGCCGATCATCAGCAAGACCGCCAAGGGCCAGGCCAGCACCGCCGAAGCGGTATTGGCCGAACTCGCCGAACAGGACTTCGAGCTGCCCAAGGTGCTGATGCAGTACCGCAGCTTGAGCAAACTGAAAAGCACCTACACCGACCGCCTGCCGGAACAGATCAACCCGCGCACCGGGCGCATCCACACCAGCTATCACCAGGCGGTGGCGGCCACCGGGCGCCTGTCTTCCAGCGATCCGAACCTGCAGAACATCCCGATCCGCACCGCCGAAGGGCGACGTATCCGCCAGGCGTTCGTTGCGCCCAAGGGCTATAAGCTGCTGGCGGCGGACTACTCGCAGATCGAACTGCGGATCATGGCCCACCTGGCCCGGGACGAAGGCTTGCTCGACGCCTTCCGCCACGACCGCGACGTGCACCGCGCCACCGCTTCCGAGGTGTTCGGCGTGCCTTTGGACGAGGTGAGCGGCGATCAACGGCGTAGCGCCAAGGCGATCAACTTCGGCCTGATCTACGGCATGAGCGCATTCGGCCTGGCCAAGCAGATCGGCGTCGACCGCAAGCAATCCCAGGCCTATATCGACCGTTACTTCGAGCGTTATCCGGGCGTGCTGGCCTACATGGAACGCACCCGCGAGCAGGCCGCGCAGCAAGGCTACGTCGAGACCCTGTTCGGCCGCCGCCTGTACCTGCCGGATATCAACGCGAAGAACCAGGCCCTGCGCAAGGCCGCCGAACGCACCGCGATCAACGCGCCCATGCAGGGCACTGCGGCGGACATCATCAAACGCGCGATGATCGCCGTGGATGGTTGGCTGAGCGAATCGGCGCTGGACGCCAAGGTGATCCTGCAGGTCCACGACGAGCTTGTCCTGGAAGTGCGCGAAGACCTGATCGAGCAGGTGCGCGAGCAGGTCAAACTGCTGATGGGCCGCGCCGCCGAGCTGGAGGTGCCGCTGCTGGTCGAGGTGGGGGTCGGCGACAACTGGGACGAGGCGCATTGAACCGCGCGGAGCGAGCGCCCGCACGACAAGCGATTAAAGTCCGCGCTTTTGTGGCCAAACTATTCTAAATCCGCAGTGAACTTTGCTTTCTCCAGCGCGGTCAGAACTCGTGAATGGCCCATAAAGCCTTCAATGCTCCTTTGTTGTGTTAAGTGTTGGCAGATCATCTGAACCCCGCCCTAGCGGTTCAGACCTTAAATCCCGAACTTCTCCCTCCCCATATGAAGTTCGGGGTTTTTTTTGCCGCTGAAAAAGCGCTCAGCCCTCGTCTTGCGGCTGCTCCAGCGCTTCGTCGACGGCGTACTCGCCCAACTGCAGCCACTGGGCCAATACCGCCTGGGCCTCTTCGATGCCCTGACGCTTGGGCGCGGAGAACAGTTGGATGCCGATCCGCTCGCCCCAGCGCTTGCGGATCTCCTGCTGCACCTTGAGCAAGGCGTTTTTCGCGGCGCCGAACGCCAGCTTGTCGGCCTTGGTCAGGAGAATGTGCATGGGCATTCCGCTGGCGGTGGCCCAATCCAGCATCAGCAGGTCGAACTCGGTCAGCGGGTGGCGGATGTCCATCATCAGGATCAAACCGCGCAGGCTTTCGCGGCTGCCCAGATAGGCCTCCAGGTGCTTCTGCCAGTGCTGTTTCAGCGGAATCGGCACCTTGGCGTAGCCGTAACCCGGCAGGTCGACCAGACGCCGTTCGTCGTCGAGGCGGAAGAAGTTCAGCAACTGGGTGCGCCCCGGCGTCTTCGAGGTACGCGCCAGGCTGGCATGGGTCAGGGTGTTCAAGGCGCTGGATTTGCCGGCGTTGGAACGCCCGGCGAACGCCACCTCATGACCGAAGTCGTCCGGGCACTGATCGACCTTGGCGGCGCTGATCTGGAAAGTGGCTTGTTGGCACAGGCCGATAATGGGGTTCTTTGCTTGCATCGGGGTATCCGGTAAGGACAGGCATGAAGGGGGAGCCCGGCCGCTGCCATCGATCGATGGCGAGACGGCCAAAACGCCCGCGAATGAGGCTGATATCGCTCGGCACGCCAGGTTCGATGAGCCAGTTGGCGGCTGCACCGCCCATGCGACAAATGAACGCAGCCCGCCGGATGCCAAGCATCGCGGCGCGCGGCGTCGTTTCAGTTTCACTGCCGCCAGTATATAATGCCGCAGATTTTGTGTGCGCTTTGTCCGCTATTCGATGAGTATTCCGAGAGCGATTCGAATCATCCGCCCATAGAAGGCGGTACGCTCTCCATCCGTGATGAGACCGATCCGATGGAAAAAATACTAGTCGCTGCCTGTGTATTGATGCTGTCTTTCAATACTCAAGCGGCCCAAGATGCGGAAGCCGTGTACGCCCGTGCGTGTGCGGCCTGCCATAATGGTCAGCTGCCGATCGCACCGCAGAAAGGTAACCAGGCCGCTTGGGCGCCGCGTTTGACCAAAGGCATGGATGTACTGGTACAAAGCGTCACCAACGGACTGGGCGCCATGCCGCCAGGCGGTTTGTGTCCGGACTGCACGGCCGAGGATTACCGAGCCGTCATCAACTTGATGACCGAGTGAACCCGGCCCATAACTCTTTCCCTTTAGCCGTAATTGGATTAGCTGATGAACAAAGTACTCGTGAGTCTGCTGTTGACCCTGGGCATCACCGGTTTCGCCCACGCCGCCGGCGATGCGGCCGCAGGTGAAACCAAGGTCGCCGTATGTGGCGCTTGCCATGGTGTCGATGGCAACAGCGCAGCACCGAACTTCCCCAAACTGGCCGGCCAGGGCGAGCGTTACCTCCTCAAGCAATTGCAGGACATCAAGTCCGGCGTCCGCCCGGTGGTGGAAATGACCGGCCTGCTGGATAACCTGAGCGAACAGGATCTGGCGGACATCTCCGCGTATTTCGCGAGCAAGAAAATGAGCGTCGGCGCGGCCGATCCGCAACTGGTCGAGCGCGGCGCAGCGCTGTACCGCGGCGGCAAGCTGGAAGAAGGCATGCCGGCCTGCACCGGTTGCCACTCGCCGAATGGTTCCGGCCTGGATGCCGCGGGCTTCCCACAGCTCGGCGGCCAACATGCCGCTTACGTGGCCAAGCAGCTGACCGATTTCCGCGAAGGCGCACGCACCAACGACGGCGACAGCATGATCATGCGTTCGATCGCCGCCAAACTCAGCAACAAGGACATCGCCGCGATCTCCAGCTTCATCCAGGGCCTGCATTGATCGCCCGGCAGTTGTAACGATGTGAAGCAAATGAGCGGAAAAAGGGTGGCCTCGGCCACCTTTTTTCATTTATCACGCGGCTACAATGCCGGACACTATGCCCTGCATAATTCATTGCCGGGGCAACCCAGGGCATCGTTAATCGTTTAGGAGTAACCCATGCGCAACCTGATTCTCAGTGCCACGCTCGTCGCCACCAGCCTGTTCGGCATGGCGGCGCAGGCCGAATCGTTCGAAGCCGGCAAACAGTATGTCGAACTGAGCAAGCCGGTGGCGGTGTCCCAACCCGGTAAAATCGAAGTCGTCGAGCTGTTCTGGTTCGGCTGCGGGCACTGCTACCAGTTCGAACCGACCATCAACCCGTGGATCGAACAACTGCCGGAAGACGTCAACTTCATGCGCATCCCGGCCCTCTTCGGCGGCGCCTGGAACGTCCACGGGCAAATGTTCTTCACCCTCGAAGCCCTGGATGTCGAACAGCAGGTGCACAGCGACGTGTTCGACGCCATTCACAAGCAAGGCAAGAAGCTGGCGACCCCTCAGGAAATGGCGGACTTCTTCGCCACCAAGGGCATCGACCGCGAGACCTTCCTCAAGACCTATAATTCGTTCGGCGTGAAAAGCCAGATGGAAAAGGCCAAGAAACTGGCCATGGCCTATCAGATCAGCGGCGTGCCGGTGATGATCGTCAACGGCAAGTACCGTTTCGACATCGGTAGCTCGGGCGGCCCGCAACAAGCCCTGAAAGTCGCCGACTACCTGATCGATAAAGAGCGCGCGGCCCAGTAAGCCGCCGAGTGCCGCGCGATGTTGCGTCGTTGGCAACCGAATCGAGGGATTGGCCTGTGCGACCCACAGGTCAACCCGCATTGCTCGAACAGCCCCGACTGGCCCGACGCCCGGCGTTTGCGCCGACTCAGCTTCAATATCCAGGTCGGCATCACCACCCAGCGCTATCATCATT
>CBIHQF010000427.1:0-4169 GCA_966211665.1 uncultured Pseudomonas sp.
GGCGTGGCACCGACCCTGATGCCCTATCTGGAGCCGGGCGCTCACAGCCAATGCCAACCACAGTTGCCCTCGGTGCAGGCGAGTTGGTGGTAGTGGGGCTATGCATCAAAACCTCAAACGTAGCCCGGATAAGCGCCAGCGCAATCCGGGAGCGGTGGTTCAGCCGCTGATTTCCCGGATTGCGCCAAGGCTTATCCGGGCTACGGGAATGGGAAAATCAGACGATCAATCAGCCCTTGCGCTGGATATACAGCGCCTCGACCTTGGCCCGGGCCCAGGGGGTTTTGCGCAGGAAGGTCAGGCTGGATTTGATGCTCGGGTCGCTTTTGAAGCAGCGGATATCGATGCGCTCGGCCAATCCGTCCCAGCCCAGTTGCGCCACCAGGTCGTTGAGGATGGCTTCCAGGGTTACGCCGTGCAGCGGGTCTTTGCGGGGCTGGTTCATGCTGGCTCGTATGGCTCGGGTTTTAGAGCCGGCAGCTTAGAGCAGGCCGGCCCGCCAGGAAAGCGCGCAGACGCTCAACCGATGGGGTACTGCAGTTCCCGGACGATACGGTCCTTGGCCAGCACCCGCTCGCGCCTGAGCCGGTTGAGCTCCTCGCCACTATTGCCGTGCTCGACTTCCCACTCGAGCACGCGCCGGTCCAGCTCATAGTAGTTTTTCACCCAGGCGGCGAACTGCGGATCGTCCTTGAGCAGCGCCTCGAACTGCGCCGCCAGTTCGGGAATGTCTTGCAGCAGATCGTGCTTCACCACCATCGGTAGGCCTCCAGGATTTTCTCAGCGGTCATGCAATCGACTGCAATACCGCCACCCCGTTCGACCTGCGTGCCTTAGCGCCGCGCGCGCTTCAGGCATCGCCGTATAGCGCCGGCTCGCGGTAATGCCGCGGGCAGGCGTAGCCGTCGGCGCGAAACAGATGGCATTTATTGGCCATCAGGCCGGCGCCATAGGTCTGCCCGACCGCGACCTTGCGGTTGCCGTCGCTGCGCAGGGTGATCATCGGCTCCACCCCTTCGAGCGCCAGGTACAGCAGGTTGTGGTCGCCCAGGCGCTCGGCCACCGCGACTTCGCCGTAGAAGGCGAAGTCCGCCTGCGTGGCATCGACGAAATGTTCCGGGCGCACGCCCAGGGTCAGGGTTTCGCCGACGCTGACCTGGCTGCCATCGACCGCCACGCTCATGCGCGAACCGCCGGGCATCTCGATTTCCACCGAGGCACTGCTGGCCTGCAGCGCCCGCACCGGCAGGAAGTTCATCTGCGGCGAGCCGATAAAGCCGGCTACGAATTGGTTCTGCGGGTAGTGATAGAGCTCCAGCGGCGGGCCGACCTGAGCGATTTCGCCGGCGTTGAGCACCACTATCTTGTCGGCCATGGTCATGGCTTCGACCTGATCGTGGGTCACGTAAATCATGGTCGCCTGCAAGCGCTGGTGCAGACGGGAAATCTCGATGCGCATCTGCACGCGGAGAAAGGCGTCGAGGTTGGACAGCGGCTCGTCGAACAGAAATACCTTGGGTTCGCGCACCATGGTGCGGCCGATGGCGACGCGCTGGCGCTGGCCGCCGGAGAGGTCCTTGGGCTTGCGTTCGAGCAACTGGTCCAGTTGCAGGATCTTCGCCACCTCGTCGACCCGACGGCCGATTTCGCGCTTGTCGACCTTGGCCAGCTTGAGGCCGAAGGCCATGTTCTCCGCCACGTTCATATGCGGATAGAGCGCGTAGGACTGAAACACCATACCCACCGAACGGTCCATCGGCGGCAGTTCGTTGACCCGCTCGCCGCCGATCCGCAGCTCGCCGTCGGTGATGTCCTCGAGCCCGGCGATCAGGCGCAGCAGGGTCGACTTGCCGCAGCCGGACGGGCCGACGAACACCACGAATTCGCCGTCGGCGATGTCCAGGTCGATGCCGCGGGTGATCTTGATGTCGCCATAGCTCTTGCAGATATTGCGTAGCGTGACACTGGCCATTGTTATTGTTCTCCTCAAGCGGGTCGTTAAAAAACGTAGGCGAGGCAGGCAAGACAAGGCAAAAACGGCCGAGGAAGCGGAGTTTACTGGCTGTAAATGAGCATTCCGAGGCCGTTTTTAACGCAGTATTGCCAATGCAGGTAGTTTTTCAACGGCCTGCTAGCGACCGCGCCGGGCAGCCCAGCGTGATCCAACTCGATACATCCAGCGTTTGCTCAACCGAGCAACCGGGCGAAGCCGAAACCCTGGGCCGGCAACTCTACCCCGGTATTGCCGAACAGCGCATTGCTGGCCGGCGCCGGCAGCGCTTCGACCTTTGCCGACCAGGCGAAGTGCCGCGCCCGATTGCCCAGGTTGAACAGGCACAGCCAGGCTTCGTCGCCCAGGCGCCGCTCGAACACCAGCAGGTCGTCGTCATGGTGCAGCACGCGCAGGCTACCCTGGATCAGCAGCGGTTGCTGCTGGCGCCAGGCGATAAAACGCCGGTAGGTGTTGAGCATGGAGTTTTCGTCCGGCTCCTGGGCGGCGACGGACAGCGGCAAGTGGCGGCTGGACAACGGCAACCAGGGTTGCTCGCGGCTGAAACCGCCGTGCAGATCGCCCTCGTGCCAAGGCATCGGCGTGCGGCAACCGTCGCGCCCCTTGAATTCCGGCCAGCAGCGGATGCCGTAGGGGTCGACCAGTTGCTCGAATTGCAGCTCGGCCTCATCCAGGCCCAATTCCTCGCCCTGGTACAGGCACACACTGCCGCGTAGCGACAACAGCAGCGCCATGAACAACCGGCCGCGGCTGAAGTCCGGCTGGCCATCCAGCGCCCAGCGGCTCATCACCCGCACCACGTCGTGGTTGCCGATCGACCAGCAGGGCCAGCCGTCGACCAGTTCGCGCTCGACGCTTTCGATGGTATGGCGCAGAAACGCCGGGCTGCACTGCTCGGTCAGCAGGTCGAAGGAATAGGCCATATGCAGCGTATCGCCACCACTGGTGTAGGCGGCCATGGTGCGCAACGACTGGTCGCAGCCGATCTCGGCAACGGTCGCGCTGCCCGGATAACGTTCGAGCAACTGGCGAATGCGCTTGAGGAACAGCAGGTTCTCCGGCTGGGTCTTGTCGTGGATATGTTGCTGGAAGGCATAGGGGTTGTCGGCGCGCACACCGATGCTGCCCTCGCGCACCTCTTGGTTCGGCGGGTTGTCGCGCAGCGCGCGGTCGTGGAAGTAGAAATTCGCCGCGTCCAGGCGGAAGCCGTCGACGCCCAGCAATAGCCAGAACTCCATATCGTCGAGCAATTGCTGCTGCACCGCCTCGCAGTGGAAATTCAGATCCGGCTGGCTGGAAAGGAAGTTGTGCAGGTAGTACTGCTTGCGCCGGCTGTCCCAGCTCCAGGCCGGGCCGCCGAATACCGACAGCCAGTTGTTCGGCACGGTGCCGTCTTCCTTGGGGTCGGCCCAGACGTACCAGTCGGCCTTGGGATTGTCGCGGCTGGAGCGGCTTTCCTTGAACCACTCGTGCTGGTCCGAGGAGTGATTGAGCACCTGGTCGATCAACACACGAATGCCACGGGCATGGGCGGCCTGCACCAATTGGCTGAAATCCGCCAGGGTGCCGAACAGCGGGTCGACGCCGCGGTAATCGGAGACGTCGTAGCCGAAATCCTTCATCGGCGAGGTGAAGAACGGCGACAGCCAGATGGCATCGACATTCAAGCTGGCGATGTAGTCGATTTTCTCCAGCACGCCGAGCAGGTCACCGATGCCATCACCGTTGCTGTCGAAAAAGCTGCGCGGGTAAACCTGATAAATAACGCCGCCGCGCCACCAGTCATTGTGAGTCATACAGCCAACCTTCGAGGTGATGGAAAGATGCTTTCACTCTAGGTTCGGGCAGTTGGCGGCACATCCTCCCAGGGCTTTATTTCGCGGGAGGATGGTGCAGGCGTAGGGCGTGGGCGTAGAGGGGGATGAGGTACGCAATGGGGGGTGGGCTATTGGTTGGGCAGCGCCGATAGCAGCCCGCCCCTGCGTTAAAAATGATTCATCGTACTTCTGTGGGAAAGGTTGGTTTGATACCGGACTGGTAAGCTTGTGTTTACTGATCGCGGCGCTCTCGGCTTTTAGAACAGGTTCATTAACGCGTCGAACTAGCGTCCTGGTTTCGCCCCTCACGGGCGAGTCACTTTCTCTTGCTTGCCCAAGAG
>CBIHQF010000428.1:0-4162 GCA_966211665.1 uncultured Pseudomonas sp.
TGTTTTGGGCCGTAAAAAGAGGGTCAAAACCAGGGTACGGTCGCTTCGTGGCTCAGGCCGTAGGCGTTGAAGGTGCCGATTTGGGCGTTGTCCTGGATCTGGCCTTGGGCGATAAACAGGCGGAAGCGTTGGCCGCTGCTCTGGCTGTGCAGGTCGATAAAGGGGAGGTCGAGGGTTTTGCCGGCGTGGTCGGGGATGCGTTGGCGGGCCTGTTCCTCGGTCAGGCCGTGGCGTTTGATGGCGCGGCGGCGCAGGCGCTCGGGGTTGCTGTCGACCTGCACCCGGCGCAAGCCGCGATGCTTGGCGTCGGCCGGCACCGCGGCCAGCTCGCTCAGTTGCACATGGTCGCGCATGCCGCTCAGCCAGTTGCGCGCCAGCAGGCGATCCAACCCCGCCGCGCTGCCGTGCAAGCGCAGGCGCGAGCCAAAGCCATGGCGAGGGTTATCGGGAAAACTGACGCCGATATCGTCGCACCCCAGCTCGACCAAACCGCGGTGGAGCTTGGCGAACAGCGCGTTCATCAACTGCGTGGCCGGGAACTCGGGGTCGGGCAGCAGTTTCAGGTCGATGTAGTGGTCCATGGCTAGCCCGCCTCACCGAATACGCCGCCGCGAATCAGGGTGGCCATCACAAAGTGCTGGTCGCCTTCGCTCGGTACTTTGTCCTTGAGCAGCCAGTTATCCAGCAGGTTGTAGAAATCCGCCTTGGCCTTGGGCTGGCGGTAGGCGCGACCTTCGGTGGTGACCGAGCCGTAGGGTTCGACGGCGATGGGCCCGAGTTCGCCGGCGTCGGGGTACCAGGTGTCCACCGTGCGCAGGGCGTTACCGAGCTTCTGCGAGTGGATGCCGGCGATGCCGCCGACCTGGTAGAGGGTTTTGCTCTTGTCGCCCCGGCCGCGGTCGAGGATCAGCTCCTGGGACGGAAACACTTCCTGGCCGACACCCACCCGCACGTAAGCGGTGACGCCGAGCAGCACGTGGCGCTCGCCGCCCAGGCCTTCGGCGATCAGGCTGGCCAGCTCGGCCAGGGCAGTTGCCGCCGGACCAGTGGCGTCGAAGTGGCGCAGGGACAGGCCCAGGGCATCGAAAGTCCAGTGCTTGGCGGCCTTGCCGTCGACCAGATGGGCGATCTGCACTTCTACCTGTTCGGCACCGATGCGGTTGCGCCACAGGAAGCGGCCGTTGGCCAGGTTGTGCGCATAACGCCGCGCCAGTTCGCCGAAGCCATGCTCCGCCACATAGCCCTGCACCGTGGCCAACAATTTTTGCCGGTAGTCGGCGTCGTTGCAGGCCGAGGGCGTGCCGGCGCCGCCGAGTACGCGCAGGGTGAAGCTGACGCGCAGGGTGTCGGCGTCGTGCGGCAGGGCGGCGACGTCGACGGTCTGCAGGTTGGGGTTCTCGATGGCGGCGTCCAGCTTGGCCGGGTCCTGATCCTTGGCTTTCAGGCGGTTGGAAATGGTGCCGCGCACGGACTTTTCCCGCACCGCGAGCGGTTGCCAGTTTGCACGCGCCTGCCAGTCGCCGGCGTGGAACAGCGCGTCGGAAGGGTCGAGCTTACGCTCGAAGGCCAGTACGGAAGCGGTTTTCAGAGGTGTGGTGGTCATGATGGTCACTCCTTGTCATCAGCAGAAAGGCTACGGGCGTAGTGGTTGTGGCAGCGGTACAGGCCGGCGTCGGCATCGGCGCTGGCGCACCAGAGCAAATCGTCCACATCGCGCAGGCGGTGTGGGCTGAGCCATTGGCCGATGGAATACAGACTCTCGACGAAGCGCACGGGGGTGTCAGTGTCCCGGGCGTTGGCCACAGTGCCGGGGGCCTGCACGGGCGCCAGGGCGCCATAGCCCACCGGGATCGGCACTATCCAGCCGTTGGGCAGCACGCGCTGGGCGCGCCACTCGACCTTGGCTGCCTGGGTTTCGCTGGCCGCACGGGTTTCCTCGGCACGAATATTGAGCCGGGACAAATCGAGCCAGGCATCGAGCAGGTCGGCTTTGTCGTTTCCGGCGCGCAGGCTTTGTAGATGGGTAGCGAGCAGGTCGTCGCGGCTGACCAGGGCGAAGCCCGGCAGCCAGCGGCGGCGCAAACGACGGAATTGCTCGCTGCGCTCCGCCCCTGAAACCGCCAATGCTTGCAACGAGGGTTTGTGCTGCGGATCGAGGAATACGCTGCCACCGGCGATGCGCATGCCGCCGACCAGCTCGGCGATATGCCGGGCGGTCTGCTGGCGTTGTTGCCAATCGCCCTGCACCGGATCGGGCTGCTCGCCTTCGGCGTAGCCACTGACGGCGAAGACCAGGGTGATATCCAGATGGATGCGCCCCTCTTCGACGATGGCGGCGGTTTCGCCCCGTTCGTTGACCGGGTTACGGGTCAGGTGGAAGGCGCGTTGATAACCCTCGGTGACCTGGGCCTCATGGCTGTGGCAGATCACCCCGACGCTGTCGAACAGTAGCGGAAAGCGGCCATCCAGTTTGCGCTCGAGGGCCTGCATCAGGCCGATAAAGGCGCTGATGGCGGGAAAGCCCCAGGTCAGCGGGCTGGAAATGGCATTGGCGTTCTGCACCCGCACATGGGGCAGGATCAGCAGGCCGTTTGATTGTGGGAGTTCACTCATGCTCGTCTCCCAAGTCGCGCTGCTCGCGCTCGAATTGTTTAAGCCAGGCCTCGTTAAGCCAGTTGAGGTCGAGCCAGAGGGCATCGCGGCCGAACTGTTTGGCCCAGTAGCTGTTTTCCACATCGCCGACCGAGAGTTTGCTCACCAGGCGGGCATTGAGCCAGTTGGCGAAGCGTTCGCGGATTTCCTCGACCCAGTCCATACGCCGCCAGTCGCTGGCGAAGGCTTGATCCTGGCCGGCGCGGCGGAAGTCCAGCCAGAGTTGCTCGGCGCGGTTGAGGTTGCACTCGGGCGCGGCAGACCAGCCCGGCTCGAAGGCCCAGAGTTCGGCGGCATACAGCAGCAGCTCGTCGATCAGCTCGGTAACCAATTCGTCGCGGCTGTTGCGGGTATGCACGTTAGGCGGCGGGCCGCTGAGGAGGAAGTCGCGCAGGGCCTTGACCAACTCACGCACCGCCGGGCGTTGGCCGAACGCGGGGAAGATCGAGCCGTCCCGGGTGCGGATCGGCAGGCGTACATCGCGCTGCTGCCAGCTCGGCGGCAGGGAGGCGAGCAGGTAGTTTTCCCCGCGCCGCTCGCTGTTGAGCTGGGAAATATTCTGTGGCTTGGTGCCGCCGAGCTTCTGCACCGCGAGTTGCGGGTACTCGCGGATCACCCCGGCGTGGAACTGCTTGGCGCGCCTTGCCGCGCGCGCCTCCTTGGCCGACTCGCCGAAACGATCCGCCTGGATGCCCTGGTAAACCCGGTGCGCCAGCGAACTGGCGTACAGCGGCGCGAGCAGATGGAAATGCGCGTCGTTGCGCGGGTCCTCGCCCACCAGCCAATACAATTGTTTACCGCGGGTGTGCGAAGCCAGCTCGCCGCGCGGGCGGGTGATACCGGTTAAGGCCGCAGCCAGGGTTTGTGCCTGTTCAGCGTCCTGGCTCAAAGCTGCCAGCGCATCAACGTCGCCGGCGAGCAATAGGTCCAGCAGCGAATGGCCGTCGTGCTCCAGCTTGAGGAACTTGTAGACATCCAGCGCCGCGGCATTGCCCACCACATCGCCGGCAAAGTCCTCGCCCAGGCAATGGCTGCCCACCAACTGATGGGCGCGCAACTCGGCGGGCAGGCAATAAAGATTAGTGCCCTTGGCATCCGGATGGATCGCCTTGAGCGTATGGGTCACCGCCTGAATCTGCCCGGCACGGCGGGCGGCGTCTTCCAGCCATACGGCTGGCGTGTACTGGGCGAGCAGGGTGGCGCGCTTGGGATCATCGTCGGCCAAGCCTTCGAGCTTGGTGGCCAGGCGCTCGGCGATAAAGCGTTCGATCAGGCTGCGGATTTCATTCTGGCGGCGGGGGGAGGGGTCGTTCATCGCAACAAATCCTTGTGCTGGTAGGAATGGCTAGAGGTAAGATGCACCCCGAAGCAGCGCTACTTCGGGGTGTAAATGGGCATTCACGCCCTCAGCTATCTCTTCTAACGGAGCGATTGCCAATCACCTTGAAACCTCCTTTCTGCATCATTTCCTGCAGATGGATGCTCGGCTCGCAACCAAGCGTTGCCTTAC
>CBIHQF010000429.1:0-4151 GCA_966211665.1 uncultured Pseudomonas sp.
AGCATTTTGATGGGGGCGCCTAGCCTGGGCTCGCATCCGAGCCTGTTTTTAACGCCGCGATGGCAACGCAGGTAGTTTTTCAACAGCCTGCTAAGCGTTCGGCCGCCGGACAATCCCCCGTTCGGCTCTACTTCATCAGTTTCGCGCCGCTTATCAAAAATAGGAGTTCCGATGCGTCCAGGCCCGTTGTCGTTGCTAGTGATGGTATTGCTGTCGCCCTGCCGCCTGTTTGCCGAACAAGACCCGCAACCGCCTTTGAGCGAGGTCGCCGAAGCGCAGATGGAGGAACAACGGCTGATCGCCAGCGAGCAGCAACGCGAAGCCTTGAACGCCGAGACCCAGCGCCTGCGTCAGGACAATCAACGCCTTAAGTTGCAGCTGAAAACAGCCCAGGCCGCCACTCCCGAACGCCTGGTGAGCGAACAACAGATGTGGTTCGCGATTGGCGCCGGCAGCGCGATATCGGGGGTTCTGGTCGGGGCGCTGTTGCGCGGCGGCCGTCGTTCGCGCCGCGAATGGTTGAACTGAGACAGACCATGAGCGCGTTGCTGTTAATCGATGACGACATAGAGCTGTGCGAGCTGCTGGTCAGCTGGCTCACTCAGGAAGGCTTCCAGGTCAGTGCCTGTCACGACGGCCAGAGCGCCCGCCACGCGCTGACCCGGCAGACGCCCGATGCGGTGGTGCTGGATGTGATGCTGCCCGACGGCAGCGGCCTGGAACTGCTCAAACAACTGCGCAGCGATCACCCTGAACTGCCGGTTCTGATGCTCTCGGCCCGTGGCGAGCCGCTCGATCGTATTCTCGGCCTGGAGTTGGGGGCCGACGACTACCTGGCCAAGCCGTGCGACCCGCGCGAACTGACCGCCCGCTTGCGCGCGGTATTGCGCCGCAGCCTGCCGCCACCCGCCTCCAGCCAGATGCAGTTGGGCGACCTGTGTTTCAGCAAGGCGCGCAGCGTGGTCAGCTTCGGCGAACACGAGGTGCTGCTCACCCTGTCCGAAAGCCGCGTACTCGCCGCCCTGCTCGAACGACCGGGCGAACCAGTGGACAAACAAGTGCTGGCGCAACTGGCGCTGGGGCGCAAACTGACCCTCTACGACCGCAGCCTGGACATGCACGTCAGCAACTTGCGCAAGAAGCTCGGGCCGCACCCCGACGGCCGCCCGCGCATCCTCGCCCTACGCAGCCGCGGCTACTACTACAACAAGTGAGGCGTGTAACAGACGCGTGTAGCGCCGCTTAGCAAACACGCCAGCTGGCACATCACGCCGAGTCTTTACCCAAGCTTTACCCTTGCCTGACAGCCTGTGACCTTGACCTCCCTAAACTGGGCTCATCCGGCATCGACCGGTTTCAGACAAGGAGATCCACCATGCGCAAAACCCTTACCGCCCTGTTGCTCGCACTGACCCTGCCGACCCTGGCCATGGCCATGCCCGAAGGTGGCCCCCGGCATCACGATGGTCACCGGGAACATGGCCCACGCATGTTCAAAGAGCTCGACCTCAGCGAAGAGCAGCGACGCGACATTCATAAATTGATGGGCGAGCAAATGAAAAGCCGCCACGACATCACCAAACGCTACCTGGAAAAACTGCCCGCGGCCGAGCAGAAGGCCATGCAGGACGAACTGAAGGCGGCCGACGAGCAGCGTCAGCAGAGCATCCGCGCCCTGCTCGACCCGCAGCAGCAGAAAGCTTTCGACGAGCATCAGAAGAAAATGCAGGAGCGCCGCGCCGAACGCGAAGCCTTCAAGGCCTGGAAAGCCGAACAAGCCAACAAGAGTTAATATCCATCCGCCCCATCGGCCCACAGGCTCGATGGGGCTTTTTTTAGTCACGTTCTCCGGCGTAACCGCGGTCCTTGCTGTGGCCCGGCACTCCAGCGATGCTATCGCGGTGCATACCGACCCGGATCGCCAGCGAGCCGGCTCCTACGCATAGCATCCGCCATTCCCCGCTATCAGCGTAAGCCAGGCAATACGTGACAAGTACATAACCCTTATAAGGAATCTCCGTGCGTTCATTGTTCTGGCGCATCTTCGCCAGCTTCTGGTTGGCCATCGCCCTGGTTGCCGGCTTGTCCCTGTTGCTGGGTCGCGCCATGAATCAGGATGCCTGGATTCTCAGTCGCCACCCGGCCGTCGAGGGCCTGGCCGAAGGTTGGACGCAGCGCTACGAGCAACTGGGCCCGCAGGCCGCGCAGGATTTCCTCGAACAGCGCAAAGCACAGTTCCATATCAATGTGCAGGTCCTGAGCGATAACGGCCAACCCCTGGTGCGCGGTACTTTTCCGCCCCGCGCCGCCGCTTTCGAGGCCCGCGAGAGGAACCGTAAACGTCTGCCCTGGCGCCGTCTCAGTGCCGACTACAGCAGCCCGTCAAGCGGCGAGACCTATCTATTCATCTACCGTATTCCGCACCCGCAATTGGCCGCCTGGCATCGCGACAGCCTGTTGTTGCCGCTCAGCGCCCTGGGCATCGCCCTGGTGGTACTGACGCTCTTCAGCCTGCTATTGACCCTGTCCATCACCCGCCCGCTGAATCGCCTGCGCGGCGCGGTACACGACCTGGGGCAAACCGCTTATCAGCAGAACAGCCTGGAGCGCCTGGCCACACGCCGCGACGAACTGGGCGTGCTGGCCCGCGATTTCAACCGTATGGGCGCGCGCCTGCAAGGATTGATCGGCAGCCAACGCCAGCTGCTGCGCGACGTCTCCCATGAATTGCGCTCGCCCTTGGCACGCCTGCGCATCGCCCTGGCCCTGGCCGAACGTGCGGAACCGGCCGAGCGCGAAAAGCTCTGGCCGCGTCTGAACCAGGAATGCAATCGGCTCGATGCCTTGATCGGCGAGATACTCGCCCTCGCCCGTCTGGATACCGACCTGGGCGCGGCGCAACCTATCGATCTGACGGCGATGTTGCACAAGTTGCAGGAAGAGGCGCGGATCGACGCGCCCGAACAACGACTGCAGATCGAACCGCTAGCCGACGCCAGCCTCAACGGTTGGCCGGATATGCTCCAGCGTGCCCTGGAAAACCTGCTGCGCAACGCCTTACGTTTCAACCCGCCCGGCCAACCGATCGAGCTCAGCGTAAGCCGTCAAGCCGGCGAGCTGTGGCTGAACGTTCGCGATCATGGCCCGGGCGTCGCCGAGGATTGCCTGACGCGCCTCGGCGAACCTTTTTTCCGCGCGCCGGGACAAACCGCCACGGGCTATGGCCTGGGCCTGGCCATCGCGCGCCGCGCCGCCGAGCGGCATGGCGGCCGCCTGGAGCTGGGCAATCACCCCGAGGGCGGGTTCAACGCCCGCTTGTGTCTGCCCTTGAACGCGAGCGCTCAACCCGCCATGTGAAAGGAAGCTCGCTACGCTTACAGGCCCGTCCAGGCGCTGACGAAATCATCCACCTGCACGTCCGCGGGCGTACGCAATTCGCGCTCCGGCGTACCCAGGTAAAGAAAACCGATGATCTGCTCGGTCTCGCGCAAACCCAGCCCCTTTGCCACCCGCGCGTTATAGGCCAGCTCGCCGGTACGCCAGACCGCGCCTATACCTTGCACATGCGCGGCAAGCAGAATGCCGTGCGCCGCGCAGCCCGCGGCGATGATCTGCTCCTGGGCAGGGACCTTGAAGTGATCCTGAATGGCCGCGATCGCCACTATCAGTAAGGGCGCGCGCAGCGGCATCGCCCGCGCCTTGGTCAACGCCTGCTCGTTGGGCGCGCCGTGCTCCGTATCGGCCGACAGCGCTTGGGCGAACAACTCGCCCAAGCGCTCGCGCGCAGTGCCTTCGACCGTGAGAAAACGCCAGGGACGCAAAAGCGCATGATCGGGCGCCCGCATCGCCGCGCGGAATAACAGCTCACGCTGAGCGGCATCCGGCGCGGGTTCGACCAAGCGCGGCACGGAAACCCGGTTTAGCAGAGCATCGAGCGCATCCATCGGACATCTCCCAAAATAAATGAAGGGCAATTTTAGGGTCTGTCGAGGTCGCATAGCGAGCCACATGGCCGCGTCGAAACATCAGCAGCCCCCAGATCGATTGCCCGGCAAAGGAGATGCGCCATCGCGCCGGCTCGTTACGCCACGCGTTCCGGCTCGAGGCTCGGTTGCAATGGCGGCACCAAGGGCGGCAAACCGTGCGCACGG
>CBIHQF010000430.1:0-4144 GCA_966211665.1 uncultured Pseudomonas sp.
GTCGAAGCACAAGCCGTACCCGGCGCAACCGCGAGTGGTCGCCATCGCCGCCTCGGCCGGTGGCCCGGCGGCGCTGAAAACCCTGCTGTGCGAACTGGCCCCGCAACCCTGGCCCCTGTTGTTGGCACAGCATATTTCCAGCGGATTTCTCGATAGTTTCCGCGACTGGCTGGCAAGCCTCTCGGCCATGCCGGTACAGCTCGCCGTGAACGATCAGCCGCTCTGCCCGGGCACGCTCTACCTGGCGCCGGAGGCGCATCACCTGGGGGTCGACGCGAGCCTGCGGGTGCATCTGGAGAGGGGCAATCACAACACGCCGTTCTGCCCCTCGGCCAATCACCTGTTCAACAGCGTGGCGCAGAGCATGGGGAGTCGGGCTGTCGCTATCCAACTATCCGGCATGGGTCGCGACGGCGCCGAGGGGATGGCGGAGCTGAACCGCCAGGGTGCGCTGACGATCGCCCAGGAGCCCGCCAGCGCGATGATCGATGCCATGCCGCGGGCAGCCATCAATCTGCAAGCCGCCAAGTTGGTCTTAGCCCCCGAGGCGATAGCCACGCTGCTCAATACGCTTGCATCACGCGGTACTTCATCCAGCGATGAGCCTGGAGGAGATGGATCATGTTGACCGACGCGAAAATCCTCATAGCCGAGGACAGCCCGACCCAGGCGGCCGAGCTGCAATACCTGCTCGAATCGGCCGGGTGCAAGGTGACGGTGGCGCGCAACGGGGTCGAGGCACTGGCGTGCATCGCCGAAGTCGAGCCGATTGTGGTCATCAGCGATATCGTCATGCCGATGATGGATGGCTACGAACTTTGCCGGCAGCTCAAAGAAAATCCGCAGACAGCCCATATTCCGGTGATTCTGGT
Organism: uncultured Pseudomonas sp.; assembly: GCA_966211665.1. Classification (GTDB taxonomy): domain Bacteria; phylum Pseudomonadota; class Gammaproteobacteria; order Pseudomonadales; family Pseudomonadaceae; genus Aquipseudomonas. Next base: position 873 of record CBIHQF010000430.1, read on the forward strand.
CACCAGCCTGGCCGATGCGCGCGACGTGGTGCACGGCCTGGCTTGTGGCGCCGACAATTTCATCGTCAAGCCTTACGACGAGAAGTACCTGATGTCGCGCATCCGCTATTTTCTGGTCAACCGCGAGCTGCGCAGCAGCGAACGGGTGCAGATGGGCGTGGAGGTGATGCTCGAAGGCGAACGCCACTTCATCACCGCTGGGCGCCAGCAAATCCTCGACCTGCTGATCTCCACCTACGAACAGGGCGTGCGCCTCAATCACGAGCTGCAGGCCAAGCACGACGAGTTGACCCGTACCAACTCGCTGCTCAACAGTCTGTTCCATTTCACCAGCGGCCTGACCGACGCCAACAGCGAGAAACGCGTGATCGATATGGCCCTGGGGCGCATTCTCGAGTTCCCCAACGCGGTGGCCACCTGGCTGTTGCTGGCCGATACCGAGCAGGGCGAAGCCCGCGTGCGGGTCGCGGGCGCGCGGGAGCGCGGAGGTAACGACCTGACGCGACTCAGCGCCTGCTCCAACGATTGCCCATGCCGGCATGCCTGGTTCAGCGATGGTTTGAACGTGCCGTGCAATATCGCCGGCTGCCCGGCGCTGAGCCATATGGGCGAGGGCGTGCATGCGAGCATCCCGTTGCTGCTCGCTGGTGAAATCATCGGCATGCTCAACGTGGTGCACAGCCAGGCGCAGACCTGGCCGGACGACACGCTCAACGCGCTATCCTCGATCGGCCGGCAACTGGCCATCGCCCTGGGCCGGGTACGCCTGTTCGAGAGCCTGGAGCAGTTGGTGGAACAACGCACCCTGGCCCTGATGCAGAGCGAGGCCTTGCTGCGCAAGATTCTCGACAACCTGCCGGTCGGCGTCGCCGTCGCCGACAGTACGGGCCGCTTGATCCTCAGTAATCCCGAGAACGCGCTGATCTGGGCCGGTACTCAACCGCTCGAGCTGGAGGAATACACGCGCTATTCCGGTACCTGGGCCGAGAACGGCGAGGCACTGCAAGCCAGGCAATGGCCGATGGCCCGGGCGGTGCTGGAAGGTCAGCCGCGGCGCAATCAGGTGATCGATATCCAGGCGTTCGATGACACGCGCAAAACCATCCTCAACTCGGCGGTTCCTTTCTTCGACGAACAGGACGTGCTGCAAGGCGCCATCTCGGTGATCCAGGATGTCAGCGAACAGCGCCAGCGCGACCTGGAACTGCGCATCCGCACGCGGGCGATCGAGGCCAGCGTGAATGCCATCGTGATCACCGACAACCAACAGGGCGATCAGCCCATCGTCTACGTCAACCCGGCCTTCGAGCGCATCACCGGTTACCGCGGCGAGGAAGTGTTGGGACGCAACTGCCGTTTCCTGCAAGGAAACGACCGCGAACAACCCGAACTGGGGAGTATCCGTCGCGCATTACAGGCCCAGGAGGAGGGCGGTGCCATCCTGCGCAATTACCGCAAGGACGGCTCGGCGTTCTGGAACGAGCTGCGGCTTTCGCCGGTGGTCAACGATCGCGGCAAGGTCAGCCATTTCGTCGGTATCCTGCATGACATCACCGAGGCCAAGGGCTATCAGGAAGAGCTGGAGCACCAGGCCAACCACGATAGCTTGACCGGGTTGCCCAACCGCAACCTGTTGAACGACCGCATTCTTCGTGCGATCGCCTTCGCCAGCCGCAATCATGGCGGGTTTACCCTGGCATTCATGGACCTGGATCAGTTCAAGGTGGTCAACGACAGCCTCGGACACCACGCCGGCGACCAGTTGTTGGTGGAGGTGGCCGAGCGTTTGCTGGGTTGCGCCCGCGAGACCGACACGGTGGCGCGCTTAGGCGGCGACGAGTTCATCATCCTCCTGGCCGACGACGATCCCTTGAGCAAACGCCTCGCACGCCTCGAATGCTTCAAAGAGAGCGTCGCCGAGCCGTTGATCTTGGAAGGCCAGGAAGTGGTGGTGAGTTGCAGCCTGGGCTTCTGCTGCTTCCCCGAAGACGGCCAGGACATCGGCACCTTGCTGCGCAATGCCGACACGGCCATGTACCAGGCCAAGCACCAAGGGCGTAACCGTGTTTGTGCGTTCACCCCGCAGATGAACCAGCAGATGCAGCGGCGCCTGCTGCTGGAACGGGAAATTCGCCAGGCGCTGCAGAACGACGAGTACCGCGTGGTCTATCAACCGCAGCTGGATCTGATCAACGGCCGTTTGTGCGGTTTCGAAGCGCTGGTGCGTTGGTGCTGCCAGGGCAAGATGAGAATGCCCGACGAGTTTATTCCGTTGGCAGAGGAAACCGGGCAGATCGTCGGCATCGATTTCTATGTATTCGACGCGGTGTGCCAGCAGCTCAGGGCCTGGTGCAGCGAGTTGGCGGGGGTCTGCATCGCGGTGAACTTCTCGGCGATCAGTTTCATGCTTCCGGAATTCGTCGACAGGGTGCAGCTCATCCTGGAACAGCATGAGGTGAATCCCGCGCAGATCAAGCTGGAAGTGACCGAAACCATGCTGATGACCAACGCCGACGAGGTGTTGCAGAAAATGCATGCATTGATCGCACTGGGTGTCCGCTTCTCGATAGACGACTTCGGCACCGGCTACTCCTCCCTGGGTTACCTGAAGCGCTTCCCGTTCAGCGAGCTGAAGATCGACCGCAGCTTCGTCATCGATGTGCACCTGGACCCGGACAGCGCATCGCTGGCCCGCTCGATGATCTCCATCGGCCATAACCTGGGCATCAAGGTCATCGCCGAAGGAGTGGAAAACGCCCAGCAGCTCGGTTTCCTGCGCGCCGCGGGCTGCGACGAACTGCAGGGTTACTACTATTCGCCGCCCTTACCGGCACAGGCCTGCCTGCAGTTCCTCAGCAAAAGCGCCGACTTGATGCTGCCGACCATCCTCGCCGAGGAACAGCAGCGCTATCTGCTATTGATCGACGACGAGCCGGGCATTCTCAATGCACTGCAACGCGAATTACGCCTGGAGAGCTACCAAACCCTGATCGCCAGCACCAGCACCGAGGCGCTGACCCTGCTCGCGACTTATCCGATCGACGTGGTGCTGACCGACCTGCGTCTGGCCGATATGAACGGCGTGGAATTCCTGCGCAGGATCCGCATTATCTACCCGGAAGTGATCCGCATGGTGTTGAGCGGCTCAAGCGAAGTCAGCAGCATCCTCAAAGCGGTCAACGAAGGGGTTATCTTCCGCTTCATCACCAAACCCTGGGATGCCGACGACCTTCGCGGCCAACTGCGCGAAGCCTTCAAGCAACGGCAGCTGC
>CBIHQF010000431.1:0-4138 GCA_966211665.1 uncultured Pseudomonas sp.
TACTTACCCGCGGCGCTGTTCTGGTAAAAGATTCGGCAGGTAGAAAAGGAGAAACCTCGATGAGCGAGCCGTTCATGCTGGATCTGGATACTTACCTCAAGCGCCTGGGCTACTCGTCGGCACCGCCGCCGACCCTGGAAACACTGCGCGAACTGCAATTTCGCCATACCGCCGAGTTCCCCTTCGAAACCCTATCGACGATGCTCCGCGTTCCGGTGCCCGTCGATCCGCCCGCGGTGCAGGACAAGCTGCTGCGCCAGGGACGCGGCGGTTATTGCTTCGAACTCAATCAGCTGTTTCTGCTGTTGTTGCAGGCGTTGGGCTTCGAGGCGCGCGGGCTGACCGGGCGAGTGGTGATGGGCGGGCCGGAGGATGCGCAGACTGCCCGCACGCACATGCTGGTGCTGGTGACCCTCGACGGTGTGCGCTACATCGCCGACGTGGGCTTCGGCGGCATGGTGCCGACCGGTCCGCTGCTGCTCGACAGCGAAGCGGAACAAGCCACCCCGCACGAGCCTTACCGACTCAGCCTGGTCGATGGCACTTACACCTTGCGCGCCCTGGTGGACGGGAGTTGGCGGGCGATGTACCTGTTCGACCTGCAAGCGGTGGCGGAGATCGACTACACCGTCGCCAGCTGGTACGTATCCACCCATCCGGACTCGCCATTCCTCGGCCAGATGATCGTCGCCCGCACCGGGCATCGCCTACGCAAGACCCTGCACAACGGCAGCTTCGCCATCCATCGCCTGGGCGAAACCAGCGAGCGCGTGCAACTGCGGGATGTCGATGCGGTGCTTGAGGTGTTGCGGGGTGAGTTCGGCATTCAGGTGCCGGAGCATCCTGAGTTGCGCTCGACCATCGAGCGGTTGATTGCTGGCGAGTGAGGCTTGGGCCGCGAAGCTCGTAGGGCGGGGCAGCCCGCCGTGCCTTTGACTTTTGGCGAGTTGTACCCGCCCCTCTGCCATGCAATAAAAAATTCATTAAAGCTCAATGACTTAGTCAAATTCTTACACACAGTAACTGTGCAACCATCTGTGGATAACCTGTGCGGTCATAGCTGTAGCCGGCGAGGGCTGTGAGGTGCAAGGGGTTGGTTGTTTTTTATACAGCCTTCGCGCCCTCCACGGCTATGACCATGGGGCACGCACCGCCAGTCGGCTACAATCGCGGCCCCCGCACCATGAGGTTTCCGATGTCGCCCCTTGAACTCTTCGCCGCCACGCTCGGCGTGATCGCCGTCTGGCTGACGGTCAAACAGAATGTCTGGTGCTGGCCGATCGGCTTGGCAATGGTGCTGATCTACAGCTGGATTTTCTTCGAGGTGAAGCTGTATTCGGACATGCTCTTGCAGGGGGTGTTCGCCGTGCTGCAGCTCTACGGTTGGTGGCAATGGACGCGCGGCGGCAGCCGGCAGCATGGCCGCGAAGTGAGTCGCCTGAGCGCGCCGGGGCTGCTGCTGAGCCTGGCCATCGGCGCTGCCGGCAGCCTGGCGCTGGGCTACCCGATGGCGACTTACACCGATGCGACTGTGCCCTGGCTGGATGCCGCGCTGACCGCTTTCAGCCTGGTCGCCCAGGTGTGGATGGCGCAGAAACGTCTGGAATGCTGGCCGCTCTGGTTGGCCCTGGATGTGATCTTCGTCGGCCTGTTCATGCACAAGGGTTTGTACCCCACCGCAGTCCTCTACGGTCTGTTCTGCCTGCTCGCGCTGCACGGCTGGCTGAGTTGGCGCCGCGCGCCGGAGTTAGCCCGGGCATGAAGGTACTGGTGCTGACCGGCCCGGAATCCAGCGGTAAAAGCTGGCTGGCCGAAGCTGTACAGGCGCGCTTTGGCGGGCTGCTGGTGGGCGAGTATGTGCGTCACTTTATCGAGCAGCAGGGCCGCGACACCTGTTATGCGGATATCCCGGCGATCGCCCGCGGGCAGCTTGAATGGGAGGATCAGGCCCGCGCCGCCCGGCCGCCGCTGCTGATCCTCGATACCCACCTGCTGAGCAATCTGTTGTGGAGCCGCAGCCTGTTCGGCGACTGCCCGGCCTGGATCGAGCAAGCCCTACTCGAACGGTACTACGATCTGCACCTGCTGCTCGATCCGCAAGGGGTGCCCTGGGTCGCCGACGGCCAGCGCTGCCAGCCGGACTTGGCCGAGCGCATGGCGTTTCACCGTGCCTGCCGAGACTGGCTGCACGGCAACGGCCAGACCTTCCGCGACCTCGATGGCGACTGGGAGCAGCGCCGCGAGCGGGCGCTTGGGCATGTCGCTGAGTTATTGGCCGATCCCCGCGCTGGAGTGTGGGAACGATCAAAGTTACCCAATGGTGGCCCGGGTTGAGCAAAGCGATACCTGGGAATCGGCACCCTGGGTATCGCTGCGCTCAACCCAGGCTACGTGCTCGATCAGGCTAAAGCCCAGGGGCGTGACTGGGTGTGCTTTACGCGAACGATGAGCTGGAAGACTTGTTGGTTTGATTGCCTTGGACGCTCCGCGTCCGTTGAGCCAGTCGCTATGCCGCGACCACAAATCTGACGCTGGAGCGTCAGCAGCTGTGTCCCCGCGCTGGAGTGTGGGAACGATCAAAGTTACCCAATGGTAGCCCGGGTTGGATGGCGACTGGGCGCAGCGGCGGCAGCAGGCGCTCGAAGCGGTCGCTGAGTTCTTGGCCGGGTCCTGCGCTGACTGATCAAACGCGACGCTGGAGCTCCATCTCTGATCGCACCCAGGCCCCGGCGTGGGCGTGTCACCCCGGATGCATTCCCACGCTGGAGCCTGGGAGCGAGCAGGGAGCAACTAGCGCTTGAGCACGCTTCTTTCCGGCTCTTCCGGGTTGTAGTACACCGGCACCTGTTTGCCGACCGGGTAATCGGCCAGCTCTCGTTCGGCAAATCGCTCTGAGCTGGTTTTCGTGGGGCGGATTTTCAGGCGGTGTCCCTGGTATTGCACGCCCTCTACCACGTAGCTATAGGTGACTTTGACTTCGTACTCATAACGGTCGTGTTGGACCCAGCTGACATCGTTGTCAGTGTCTATTAAGCGGGAAATACGGCTGCTTTCGATCACGCCGGGAGTCGATGGCCACTTTCTCGAGTCGCCTATTTCCAGGGCCTGCTTGGCACCGAAAACGGTCAGGGCGAGGAGGCCGACAATCTTCAAGATGTTTTTCATGCGTAGGCTCTGAAAGTTTCGTGTGGGGCATGCCGCGCTTGGCGGGGCATTCTGCGAGACGGGCGCTTTTGCGTCCATAGCCGTTCTTTCCAGCCCATTTCGCAGCCAGCCAAGCCCTTCGAGGCATCTGCGTGTAAGCGACTACATGTTTCCGCCAGCCATCGAGGATCGGCTTTTCGCCCCGACCCTCCGCTACCTGCGATTTGATTGATCTGGGTCGGGTGCCGCCCGCTTGCTGCGCTTTATATTCGCCGCCTCTGACAGCCCCCTTTACCCTTGATCCAGGAAAAGGCCACCAGTTATGCGTTTGTTCGCTTTTGTCCTTCTCGGTTGCATCGCCACCTTGGCCCGGGCCAGCGATGAGGCCATGCAACGTTTTATCCAGCTCAACGCCGACCCCGTACTGCGCGAGCAGGCTTACGCGGCCGGCCAGGAGCGTATCCGCTTCTGCGGCAACTGCCATGGCGAGAACGGCAACAGCAAGCGTCCCTATATTCCCAACCTGGCCGAGCAGAACCCGGTGTATCTGTTCACCGCGTTCGAGAAGTTCGCCAGCGGCGAGCGCAAGGATTTCATCATGTCCAAGCTGGCGCCGAATCTGACCTTGGAGGACCGGGTCAATGTCGCCATCTACTTCGGTCAGCAGAAGCTGTTGGCGCATACCGAGCCGGTCGATGCCGGGTTGCGTCAGCAGGGCGAGGTGACGTTCAAGACCATCTGCACCGGCTGTCATGGGGTGAATGCCGAAGGCCGCGAGATCACCCCGCGTCTGGCCGGCCAGCCCGCCGAGTACCTGCGCAAGGCGCTGACCCGCTTCCGCGATCAGGACCCGAGCCGTGCCGGTTCGGTGATGATGTCGATCGTCGCCGACTTCAGCGACGAGCAGATCGCCGCCCTGGCCGAGTACTTGCAACAGTTGCAGCCCTGATCGCCCCGGACGGGCTCAACCGTTATTGCGCCGCGCGGTGCCGGC
>CBIHQF010000432.1:0-4129 GCA_966211665.1 uncultured Pseudomonas sp.
CTGGGTGCCTGGGCATTGGTGGTCGTGGTTTTGCTGTTGATCATGCTGGATTGCGCGTTGCTGTTCGCCGGCTTGAAGTCGGAACTGGCGCCGACCGAAGACACCAGCACCATCATCGGTGTGTTCAACGGCCCGGATGGCGCAACCATCGACTACACCGGGCGTTACGCGCGGGAGATCGAGGCGGCCTATGCGAGCATCCCGGAAACCAATCGCTATATGGTGATCGCCGGGTTCCCCACAGTGGCCCAAGGCATTTCCTTTATGAAGCTGGAGGACTGGGACCAGCGCTCGCGCAGCCAGTTCGAAATCCGCAACGAGTTGCTGCCCAAGTTCCAGGAGATCGCCGGAATGCGCGCCTTTCCGGTCAACCGGCCGCCGCTCGGGCAGAGCGCGCGCAACCAGCCGGTCAACTTCGTGATCCGCTCGTCCCTGGAGTACGCCGAGCTACAGGTCTATGTCGATGAGCTATTGAACAGCCTGCGCGACTACCCCGGTCTGGAGAGCCTGGACAGCGACCTCAAACTCAACGCGCCGCAGCTCAAGGTCGCGGTCAACCGCGAGCAGGCGGTGGCGGTCGGCAGCGATGTGGCGACCATCGGCCGCAGCCTCGAAAGCCTGTTCGGCAGCCGCCAAGTGACGCGCTTCAAGCAGAACGGCGAGCAGTACGACGTGATGGTGCAGTTGCAGGACGTCGACCGCAGCAACCCGCAGGATCTCGACCGGGTTTATGTGCGCGGGCGCGACGACAGCATGGTGCAACTGTCCAACCTGATCGAGGTGCGCGAAACGGTGGCGCCGCGCGAACTCAACCACTTCAACCAATTGCGCGCGGTGACCGTCAGCGCCAACGTCGGCGCCGGTTACACCCTGGGCGAAGTCTTGGTCCATCTGGAAAACACCGCCCGCGGGGTCTTTCCGCCCGAAACCCAGTACGACTACACCGGCACCTCGCGCGACTTCAAGGAGTCCAGCTCCGGCGTCGCGCTGATCTTCGCCCTGGCCCTGGTGTTTATCTTCCTGGTGCTGGCGGCGCAGTTCGAGAGCTTCACCGACCCCTTGATCATTTTATTCAGCGTGCCGCTGTCGATGGCCGGCGCCTTGCTGGCGCTGACCCTGTTCGGCGGCACCTTGAATATCTACTCGCAGATCGGTCTGGTGACGCTGATCGGACTGATCACCAAGCACGGCATCCTGATCGTCGAGTTCGCCAACGTGCTGCTGCGCGACGGGCATGAGCTGCGCAGCGCGGTGATCGACGCCGCGGTGCAGCGCCTACGGCCGATTCTGATGACCACCGGGGCCATGGTCCTGGGCTCGTTGCCCTTGGCGATCGCCAGCGGCGCGGGGGCGGAAAGCCGTCAGCAGATCGGCCTGGTGATCGTCGGCGGCTTGCTGGTCGGCACCTTCTTCACCCTGTTCGTGATTCCCACGCTTTATATGCTGCTGCGCCGCTGGCGGCCGCTCAAGCGGGGAGAAGAGGAGTTGGTGATGGCGTAGCGAACGTAGCCCATACAAGCGCCAGCGCGATCCGGGATACCGCGGCCCCGGATTGCGCCGAGGCTTACGGGCTACGAGATCGCAGATCTTGCAAGTAAACATAGGATCTACGAGGCGGAAGGTTAGCGCGGCGCCGGCGCGCCGATCAGTCGACCCATGGCGCCATAGATGCCCAGTTCATTGAGTACCTTGAGTTCGCCTTCGGTTTCCACCATCTCGGCGATCAACGGCAAGTCGATGCTGTTGGTGGTGCGGAAGATCGCCTCGATAAACAGACGCTTATCGTTTTCCTGATCGATGGCGCGGATATAGGTGCCGTCGATTTTCAGGTAGGCCAGGCCGAGGTGGGTGAGGTTGCCGATCAGGCTGAAGCGGCCGCCGAAATGCTGCAAGCCGAGGCTGTAGCCGACTTCGCCGACGGCCTGGCTCAGCGCTTCGAGTTCGGCGGGCGGCGGCAGGTGACGCTCGTCTATTTCCAGGGTCAGTAGCGAGCGGTGCTGCGGGTGCTGTTTAAGCCTGTCGAGCAGGCGGGCGAGGCTGTCGGGCTCGCGTAGCGTCGTCGCCGAGAGACTCAGGGCCAGAGGCTGCGGATATTGCGTCAGGTAGGCCAGGCTATGTTCGAGCATGGTCAGGTCGAAGCGCGCGGTCCAGCCCAGGCGTTCGATCCAGGGCAGGAAGCGCCCGGCGACTATGGCTTCGCCTTGCGGATCGAGCAGCCGTGCGAGGACTTTCTGGTGTAGCAGCTCGGAGGGGTTGGCGCACTCCACCACCGGTTGGAAATACAGTTGCAGCTTGCCTTGGGTCAAGGCTTCGTCGATCCATTGGCGCCACTCATGCAGCCCTTGGCCGGGTTGGCTGTCGAAGTCGTCCAGGCGTGCCCAGGGCTTGCTCGGGTCGGTCTGCGCTTGCGCCAACGCCTGGTCGGCGCGGCCGATCACTTGGGCCAATTCTTCGCCGGGGCGGAACGCGCCGATGCCGATATGCGCCACTGGCGTGCAATCGCTGGCGCCGGTTTGCCGCAGGCTTTCCAGGCTTTCATGCAGCTCCTGGCCGAGTTGCTCGGCTTCCTCGCGGCCCAGGCCGGGGGCGAGCAGGGTGAATTCGCCGCCGCGGCTGCGCGAGGCCAACCAATTGGCCCGTTTGGGGTGGGTGAGCAGGCGCTTGAGTAACTCGCCGGTGCTGCCGATCAGCGCGTCGGTGCGCTGGCCGCCCAGGCGCTGGTTGAGCCCGGCGAGGTCGTTGATCCGCAGCAGCACCAGATAACCCTCGGTGTTTTGCTCGGTCTGCAACAGTTGGTTGGCCAGGTTGATATCGAACAAGCGGCGGTTGGCCAAACCGGTGAGGCTGTCCTGGTAGGCGGCTTCGCGGAGTTTTTCGCTGCGCGCGGCCTCTTCGGCGAACAGGGTTTTGAGTTTCTCGACCATCTGGTTCATCGCCATCACCACCCGTTTCAACTCGGGGGTGCGCGGTACTTGCGGCATGCTGAGGAACTCGCGCCGGCTGATGGCATGGGCCTGTTGCACCATATCGTCGAGCGGGCGCAATTGGGTGCGCAGCAGCCAGCCGCCGAGAATGGCGCTGAGCAGACCGCACAGCAGCAGCCAGAGCAGGCTGCCGATGGCGCTGTCCCAGAGTTTCGCCAGGGCGAATTGCGGATGGCTGAGCACTTCCACCCGCGCGGCCTGCTCCCAGCCGCGCATGATCAGTGCATCGCCGCCTTGGGGTCGCAAATCCACCAGCTCGACGAACCACTCGGGCACCTGATCGCTGGTCGCGTCGCTTTGCCGTTCGACGATTACTTCGCCATCCGGGATGCGCACCACGCGGATGCTGGCGAAATAACCGCTGTCGAAAATCGAGCTGACCATCAACTCGATCATCGCCGGATCGTCGACATGCGGCGTCATCGACAAGCCCAGAGCGGTCGCCGCGTCCTGGGCGTGGGATTGCAACTGGCTGATCAACTGCTCGCGGGAGTTTTCGACCCCGGCGATGAAGCTGCCGGTGAAGGCCACCACCAGAAACAGACAGATGGCGAGAAATAGTTGTTTGAGTAGGGACATAAGCTTCTCCTAGCCTTCGCCGATGGCGAAGCCCTCCGCGCGCATTTTTTGTAATAGGTCCTGCCAGCGCGACAGTTTTTTGCTGTCGCTCTTCTTGCTGTTCGAACCGGGCAGATACAACCCCTCGGCGTTGAAGGCATAGACCGGCAACAGGTCTTTGCGCTGCGACGCCGGGCGGATCTCGCCGATCAGATTGTCCAGCACCAGCGGCTCGGCGGCCGGGCTGGAATAGTAGGTCAGCACCATATGCGCCTGGTTCTGGCGCAGCGCCTTGACGTAGGTGATGCGCAGTTTTTCGCTGGGGATGCCGAGGCGGCGCAGGGTGAAGTACTTGGCGATGGAATAGTCCTCGCAATCGCCCGCACCCTTGACCAGGGCCTCGATCGGGGTTGCCCAATAGTCGTTGGCGCGCCACAGGCGAATGTCGTCGGTAAAGCGCAATTGCCGATTGAAGAAGCGATTGACCTCGGCCAACTGCTGATTTTCCGCGAGGCCGCTGCTGGTTTGGATCAGCTCGTCCCAGGCCTGAATCCGCTGCTTGGCCGCGCCCAGGGAGCCGTAGCGAC
>CBIHQF010000433.1:0-4115 GCA_966211665.1 uncultured Pseudomonas sp.
GTTCGGCGAAGCCGAGCATGGCGCGTTGCTCGGCCAGGCTGAGGGGGATTGGAGAATGCGTCGCTTCGGCCTGCGGCAGATTGGGACGCGCCGGCGGTGTGTCGCGGTAGACCACCAAAGTGCCTGCGGCCATATCGCCGAGGCGTTTGAATGCCGAGTGGTTGAGGCAGCTGAGAATGCCCAGGGTATAGCCGAACGGCAGGATATCGACGAAGCGCAGCAGGTTGCGGGTCAGCGACGCCGCCCAGCCGACCGGCGTGCCGTCATCGTGCACCACGCGCAGGCCGAGCATCTGCTTGCCGGGCGAGCGGCCCTGGTTGAGCACCTCGAACAGCACCATGTACCACCAGGTGACGAGAAACAGCAGGATGGTCGCCAGGCCCATGCCGAACTGGCCGAGCAAACCGAGAACGATATAAGTGACCCCGAGCGCCGTCCCGCGAATCGCCAGGTCGATGCTGAAGGCCAATGCACGCGGCACCAGCCCCGCTGGGCGCAGAACCAGATCGATGGCTTCCGGGGTTTCCACGTGAAAGCGGGTATCCAGCGGCGTTGCCGAAGGCTGCTCGGAGGATTGCGGAGCACGCAGATAAGAGGGTAAGGCTGTAGGCTGCATCAGTGGACTGCATCGGAGAAAGCCCGATGCTAGCCAGCAGCGGGCAGGTAAGCAACCGCGTCAGCAGAAGCTGGCTCGGTTGCTTAACGTATTGTCAGGCGGAACTCACTGAACGGCCGGCAGAACACCGAAGATGGTGCGATACAGAATGCCCATGGCGATGATCATCAGCGGAATGGTCCAAACCAGGCCGATACCCAGGGGGATCGCACTGAGCATGGTGATCAGGCCCAGTAGCAGGAACAGGCCGAAGACCTTGAACCAGTGTTGGGTAATCGCCTTGCGCGAAGCTTCCAGTGCTTGCCACGGCGACAAACCGCGCTCGACCACCAGAGGGATCGCCAGGATATAGGCGATGGACAGGTAGAGGCCGGGAATCAGCAGCAGAATCATGCCCAGGTAAACCAGCGCCATCATGATCACGGCGGTGATCAGCAGCGGCACGGTGCGACCGAAGTGGCTGAAAATTTCGTTGAAGCTGATCGGTTGATCGGCCGCGCGGCGAATGCCGACCATATTGATACCAGCCATAAAGGGGTAGGCCAAAGCCGAGGCCAAGATACCGATCACTATTTCGGTAACCATACCGACGACGCTGAAGCTTTCACCGCCAGCCAGGCCGATCAGGCCGAGGATTCCGCCCAGGACGAAGGAGACCACCAGCAGCACTGCGTAGAATGCAATGAAACCGCCGATGATGATGCCCTTGGTGCCTTTGGTACGTTGCCAGGCTTCGCCGATCAAATCGCCGATATTGAAATCGTAACCGCGGCTCAGTGCTTCTTCGATGCTCAATGCCTGACCGTCGTTTTTGCCGGTTTCCTGCAATTGGCTGGTCGGGGCTGCGTAGGGATTGGGGGCTGTCGAATCACTCATCAGGGGCGTCCTTGTACAAGAGTGGGGAGGGGTGACAACTGTAGCCTTAGTGGCATATGGCCTACAAGGCGCTCGATAGTTGCCGAACGTGCGCTGGATCAAAGTTCTACGGCTGCCGGGCCATCGCGCCCTTGAATGATAGACTGCCGATGCCTTCGACTCAGGATAAAACCGTGACTTCCAGCCTCTTCTGGTACGACTACGAAACCACTGGTATCGATCCGCGACGCGATCGCCCGTTGCAGGTCGCCGGGATACGCACCGATGAAAACCTCAATGAAATCGGCGAGCCGTTGAATATTTATTGTCAGCCCAGCGACGACATCCTGCCCCACCCCGCAGCCTGTCTGGTAACCGGCATCACTCCAGCGAAATTGGCGCAGAGCGGCCTTGGCGAGGCCGAGTTCATGAGCCGGGTGCATGCCGAATTGTCTCTGCCGGGAACCTGCGGCGTCGGTTATAACAGCCTGCGTTTCGACGACGAAGTGACCCGCTACAGCCTCTATCGCAATTTCTTCGACCCCTATGCCCGGGAATGGCAGGGCGGCAATAGCCGTTGGGATTTGATCGACCTGATCCGTACCGCTTATGCCTTGCGTCCAGAGGGCATCGTCTGGCCCGAGGTCGAAGGGCGGGTCAGCCTCAAGTTGGAATTGCTCACCGCGGCCAATGGCATCGAGCACGGCCAGGCCCACGACGCCCTGTCGGATGTGCGTGCGACTATCGCCTTGGCGCGCCTGATCCGCAGTAAGCAGCCGAAACTCTACGATTACCTCTATCAAATGCGCAGTAAGCAACGGGTGCTCGATGTCGTGCGTTTATTGCAGCCAATGGTGCACATATCGGGACGCTTTGCCGGCGCTCGGCACTATTTGGCGGTGGTTCTACCGCTGGCTTGGCACCCGCGTAATCGCAATGCCTTGATAGTCTGCGATCTGCATGCCGACCACGCGCCCTTGCTCGAGGAAGATGGCGCAATACTGCGCCGCCGTTTATATACCCGCCGCGATCAATTGGCCGAAGGCGAACTGCCCGTGCCCTTGAAGTTGTTACATATCAACCGCTGTCCGGTATTGGCGCCGTTAAATGTGTTGCGCGACGAGGATCGGCAGCGTTTGCAAGTGGATATCGCCGCCTGCCAACTGCGTGCCGGGCAACTGTGCGACTCCGCGAGCCAGTGGCAGGGCAAACTCGCCGAAATTTATGGCGAAGAAGAATTCCCCGCCTGCGACGATCCCGAACAGCAGCTATATGACGGTTTTATCGGCGATCGCGATCGTCGTTTATGCGAACAGGTGCGTCGCGCCGAACCCCGGCGATTGGCCCAGGAAGTTTGGCCGTTCGATGATGCGCGGCTGCCGGAATTATTATTTCGTTACCGCGCACGTAACTTCGCGTCAAGCCTTACAGCGCAAGAGCAGGAGCGCTGGCGCAGGTTCTGCCGGCAGCGTTTAACCCAGGCGGAATATGGAGCGCCTAACACCCTGGCGGACTTCCAGGCGGCACTGGCGGAAGTCTTCGATAATTCAACGCTCGACCAGCAAGCGATCTTATCTGCTTGGCGCGATTACGCTGAGCAGTTATGCCAGCGATATGGCCTGGAATAGGACGCTGGTATTGCGGCGTAGCGTAATTGCAGTGGCGCGGGTTAAGGGAAAATATTTAGCTGTTATGCATTGCGCCGTTGTTGTGTACTGGATATGTGTGCCTCTCTGAGGCGGGGCTTTCAAGGTATTGCCCTTTGATACATCGGGGTTAAGCGGTTGCTGAGTAGCAATACGCTCAGACGTGTGCCAGCTTGGGGGAGCAGCGAACGCTGGCTCGATAGGAGCTGTGTGAGCCTGATATGGCCATAAAAAGGCTATGTAACAATTACGTGTCGCATGGGGCGTTTAGGGAAGAATGGCCCTGCTTGCAGGGATCGCAATGGTAGGGTGCGGACCAAGAGTCTGCAGCCAGCGCTGGTGCGCATGGCGCATCCCACGAGGTCAGATCCTTCGCAAGCGTCGAAGCCTGAACGCAACACGCTACTGCTACATAGCCATAAAAAACGCCAGCATTGCTGGCGTTTGTTTATGTTCAGGCCATGCGGGTAATCGAAGCTTATCCCAGCAGGGTTGCCCAGCCGTCAACGACGTCGCCGCCCCCCTTGGCTTTCCATTCTTTCAGGGTTTTGTGATTGCCACCTTTGGTTTCGATCACTTCGCCGGTGTTCGGGTTTTTGTATTGCTTAACTTTACGGGCGCGTTTAGTACCGGTGGTTTTAGCGGCACCTTTGGCTTTGCTGGCCTTGGCTTCAGGGTCGAGCATGGCAATGATGTCACGCAGGGATTTCTGGTATTCACCCATCAAGGTGCGCAGTTTGCCTTCGAATTCCAATTCTTTTTTCAGCTTGTCGTCTTGCGACAGGTTCTTCAGGCGCTCTTGCAGTTCTTTGATGGCTTCTTCGGTGGCGCGGTATTCGTTGATCAGTGACATGTCGATGGCCTTAATCTGTAGATGGATGGTGCTAAGTGGAAGCAATAATAGTCAGGCACTTTTATCCTGTAAACCGCTTTGTAAAAAAATGCCACAGTTGTGTGGATAAAAGTTGCTAGTTCGGTCAATTGTCGAGCAATGACGG
>CBIHQF010000434.1:0-4108 GCA_966211665.1 uncultured Pseudomonas sp.
CCTTGCTACTCCTGCCGCGGCTCCGGCCAAAGCGCCTGTAGCGCCACCTCCGGCAGCCAAGGACGCGCCGCAGGCACCGGAAAAAGCAGCTGCACCAGCAACTGCCGCCCCCAAGGCGGGCGAGGCGCCGGACTTCAACTACAGCGAGGAGCCCGCTGCAAAGAAACCTGATCCGGCATCCGATGCCACCACCCAGCAGCCGGCTCCCAAGCCGGCTGAGGTCGTTAAGCCAGCCCCAGCCCCGGCCCCGGTAGTCGCTGCACCGCCCGTGCCGGCGAAACCAGCTGCAAAGCCGCCGGTGGTCGCTGAAGAGCCGCAAGTGAGCCCGATCGACGAACTGCTGGCCAATCCGATGCTGTTGGGGATTGCAGGTGGCGGTGCCCTGTTGCTGTTGCTGATCGGCCTGATGATGTTGTCGCGGCGCAACGCCATGAAAGAAGCGGAATTGCAGGAGCAATTGGCGGTTAGCGACGAAGAGGCGAATTACGCCACCGATGAAATGCCGGCGGACAGCTTCGATAGCTTCCCGGACGACCTGACCGAAGGTGGCTCGAACGAAGAGCGCGTGACCGCGCAAACCGGCGATGCGCTGGGTGAGGCGGATATCTATATCGCTTACGGTCGTTTCAATCAGGCCGCCGAGTTGCTGCAGAATGCGATCAATGAGGAACCGCAACGCAGCGATCTGCGTTTGAAATTGATGGAAGTGCATGCCGAGTTGGGTGACCGCGACGGTTTCGCTCGCCAGGAGCGCGAACTCAGAGAGATTGGTGGGGTTAACGCCGAAATCGATCAGCTCAAAGGCAAGTATCCGGCCATGGCCGCAATGGCGGGTGCAGGTATGGCCGCGGCGGCCGCCGAAAGCGATATGGACAGCTTCAGCCTCGATGACCTGACGCTCGACGAGCCTAGCACCACTCAGCCGGCAGAAGCCGTGGATACCTTGGACGACGCCTTCGATCTGAGCCTTGACGACCTCGAGTCCGAATTGGAACGCGATCTGCAAAACTCGGGCGATTCGTTGGCGGATATCGACGGTCTCTCGTTGGATAGCGACCTGAGCCTGGAGGACGATGAATCCGCCGAGGCGCCTGTTATGCCTGCCGCTAGTGCAAGCGACGATTTGGACTTCGCGCTGGCACTCGACGAGAACGCCAACGACGGCTTGGAGCTTGGTGGTGATGATCTGGAAGAGTTCAGCCTCGATCTGGATGCCGAAAGCGAACCTGCCGCACCTGCAGAGGATGAGTTCCTGTTGAGTCTCGATGACGAGCCGGTAACCAAAGCCAGCGACGAGCTTGCCGATATGGCGCTGGAACTGCCAGGCGAAGAAACTGAAAACGATTTCGATCTGCCAGCCGATTTCGACCTGTCCATGAATGACGAGGCCGAGGCGCCCGCTCAGCCGAGCGCCGATAGTTTCGCGACCCGGCTCGATGAAGTAACGGCCGAGCTGGATCAGTTATCCGAAAGCCTGGATCGACCTCTGGCCGATGACAGCTTGGCCGAGCCGGTGACCGCTGGGACTTCCGGGCTGGAGCTGGGCGAAAGCGACGACGACTTCGACTTCCTCTCCGGTACCGATGAAACCGCGACCAAGCTGGATCTGGCGCGTGCTTACATCGATATGGGCGATACCGAAGGAGCCCGCGATATCCTCGACGAAGTCATTGCCGAAGGCAGCGACGGTCAGCAGCAGGAAGCTCGCGAGTTGATTAGCAAACTGGTTTGATGCATGTCTGATGTCAGTCCTGCAACGGCAGCCGATTCGGCTGCCGTTGCCGTTTATAAGATCGCCCTGGGGGTCGAGTACAAAGGCTCGCGCTATCGTGGCTTCCAGCGCCAGCGTGCCGGTGTGCCATCGATTCAGGAGTCTCTGGAAAGCGCCTTGAGCAAGGTTGCCGGCGGTGTGCCGGTAACCTTGAGTTGCGCCGGTCGGACGGACGCCTTGGTGCATGCCAGTGCGCAGGTGGTGCATTTCAGTACCCCCGTCGAGCGCTCCATGCATGCCTGGGTCATGGGCGCCAACATGAATCTACCCGGCGATATCAGCGTGACCTGGGCCAAGCAGATGCCCGAGCACTTCGATGCGCGTTTTTGCGCGATGGCGCGGCGTTATCGCTATGTGATCTACAACGATCAAATACGGCCGGCGCATATGGCCGAAGAGGTTACCTGGAATCATCGGCCGCTGGATGTCGAGCGCATGCGCGAGGCGGCCAAAGTGTTTATCGGTACCCATGACTTCAGCGCTTTTCGCGCGCGGCAGTGCCAGGCGAAGTCGCCGATAAAGACGGTTCACCATCTCGAACTGCTGGTGCATGGGCGTTTTATCGTGCTGGATATCCGCGCCAATGCCTTCCTGCATCATATGGTGCGCAATATCGCCGGGGTGTTGATGACCATAGGCGCCGGCGAGCGGCCGGTGGAGTGGGCCGGCGAGGTGCTGGAGAACCGCGTGCGACGCACCGGTGGCGTGACGGCGCATCCCTATGGGCTCTATCTGGTGCAGGTCGATTATCCCGAAGAGTTCGATTTGCCCAAGCGTTATCTCGGTCCGCACTTTCTCTCCGGTTTGCCAGATGTGGCAGCCGATGGTTAGGCGCACTTCAGGTCGTGGCGAGCGTCCAAGGTCGGTAGGCGCTGGATGTACCATTTGCTACCATCCAGTCGATTCGATTTAGCTGAGGCTCTCGTCAATTGTCAGTCGTTCGTAGCAAGATCTGCGGAATTACCCGGGTGGAGGACGCTTTGGCCGCCGCCGAGGCCGGCGCCGACGCTATCGGTCTGGTGTTCTACCCGAAGAGTCCGCGGGCGGTCAGCGTGCAGCAGGCGCGGACGATCATCGCCGCCTTGCCGCCATTCGTGACTACGGTCGGTTTATTCGTCAATGCCAGCCGTTGCGAACTCGGCGAGATTCTCGATGCGGTGCCATTGGACATGCTGCAGTTTCACGGCGACGAGCGCCCGGCCGATTGTGAGGGATATCATCGCCCCTATATCAAGGCGCTGCGGGTGAAGTCGGGCGACGATGTCGTGGCGCAGATCGGGCCTTACGCCAGTGCTTCGGGCATCCTGCTGGATACTTTTGTGGCCGGCGTGCCCGGCGGTACCGGGCTGGCGTTCGACTGGTCGTTGGTGCCCCGGAACCAGGGCCGGCCAATTATCCTGGCCGGTGGTTTGACCCCGGAGAACGTGCGTGGCGCCATCGAGCAGACGCAGCCATACGCGGTCGATGTCAGCGGTGGGGTGGAAGCGCGTCATGGGGTCAAGGACGCCGATAAGATTCGGGCCTTCATGCGCGCGGTCAAAGGCGCCTGAGCACGATGTGACGGCGCTCCCGGCTTGGCCGTC
This sequence comes from uncultured Pseudomonas sp., assembly GCA_966211665.1. Lineage (GTDB taxonomy): Bacteria > Pseudomonadota > Gammaproteobacteria > Pseudomonadales > Pseudomonadaceae > Aquipseudomonas. The sequence goes on from CBIHQF010000434.1 coordinate 3,355, forward strand.
CATAATCCTGTTGCACGGGCTGTCGTGAGGCCTGTGGCAGTCAAAACCAAGGTGGCGGGTGTTTTGCAAGGACCGGCCCCTGTTGAGCTGCATCTATGAATTCGCTTGGATAGGCCGGCCTGGCTCAGCACCGCCGACTTATTCGAACCCACTGCTTTGGAGAATGAAGAGCATGAGCAACTGGTTGGTAGACAAACTGATCCCATCGATCATGCGTTCCGAGGTGCAGAAGAGTTCGGTGCCCGAAGGCCTTTGGCACAAGTGTCCCTCCTGTGACGCCGTGCTGTACAAGCCCGAGCTGGTAAAGACCCTGGATGTTTGCCCCAAGTGCAACCATCACATGCGCATCGACGCGCGTTCGCGCCTGGATATTTTTCTCGATGCCGACGGTCGTGAGGAGATCGGTGCCGAGCTGGAGCCGGTCGACCGTCTGAAGTTCCGCGATGGTAAAAAGTACAAGGATCGTTTGGCCGCTGCGCAAAAGCAGACGGGCGAGAAGGATGCCTTGATCGCCATGCGCGGGACCCTGGAAAGCATGCCGGTGGTGGCTTGTGCCTTCGAGTTTTCCTTTATGGGGGGCTCGATGGGAGCGGTCGTCGGCGAGCGCTTCGTGCGTGCCGCCAATGTGGCGCTCGAACAACGCTGCCCGCTCGTGTGTTTCTCGGCATCCGGCGGGGCGCGGATGCAGGAAGCGTTGATCTCCTTGATGCAGATGGCCAAGACCTCCGCGGTATTGGCGCGCTTGCGCGAAGAG
>CBIHQF010000435.1:0-4104 GCA_966211665.1 uncultured Pseudomonas sp.
GCTGGTCTATCTGGTCCCGGAGTTGATCTACAGCCTGGTCGACCCCGAGCAAGTGGCCAACAGGGAAGAAATGTACGACCCCGACGCGCGGCGCATCGGCCGCTTCAGCGAGCGTGACTCGGGCGACGACTGGATGATGTTCGGCTTCTACATCATGAACAACATCGGCATCGCCTTTCAGACCTTCGCCAGCGGCCTGCTATTCGGCCTCGGTAGCCTGTTCTTCCTGCTGTTCAACGGTTTGATGATAGGCGCGGTGGCCGGTCACCTGACCCAGATCGGCTACAGCGAAACCTTCTGGTCGTTCGTCATCGGCCACGGCGCCTTCGAGTTGACAGCCATCGCCCTGGCCGGCGCCGCCGGCTTCAAACTCGGCGGCGCGCTGCTGGCGCCGGGACGTCTGCCGCGTAGCGAGGCCTTGCGCCTGGCGGCGGGACATAGCGTGCGTTTAGTGGGCGGCGCCACCGTGTTTCTCCTGCTGGCTGCCTTTATCGAGGCCTACTGGTCGTCGATGACCCTGGCCAGCCCAACGGTCAAATATATCGTCGGGGCGCTTTTATGGCTGTTGGTATTGGCTTATCTGCTGTTCGCCGGGCGAGGTCAGCATGCGTCTGACTGATGCCAGCGTGGCGATTCGCCCACGCAGCGCCTGGGAGGCGTTGGACCTCGGCGTATTGCTCGCGCGCCGGCATGTCGGAATATTGATGGCCAGTTGGGCGCTGGTGACCCTACCGGTCTTCGCCCTGCTCTGCCTGCTGCTGTGGCGCCACCCCGGCTGGGCGATCTTTCTGTTCTGGTGGCTGAAGCCAGCGTACGAGCGGCTGCCGCTATATATCCTTTCGCACGCTCTGTTCGGCGATACGCCCACTGTCAAACAGGCGCTCAAGTCCCTGCCCGGCCTGCTCAAGCCGCAGCTGCTGGCCAGCCTGACCTGGCGCCGCTTGAGCCCGACGCGCAGCTTCGACCTACCGGTATTGCAGTTGGAAGGCTTATCCGGCGCCGCCCGCAGTCAACGTCTGGTGGTGCTGGGCCAGCGCGATGCCGGCGCCGCCACCTGGTTGACCGTGGTCGGCATGCACCTGGAGGGTGCCCTGTGGCTGGGCTTGATCACCTTGTTCTATATGCTCCTACCGGCGCAGATCGAACTGGATTGGAGCTGGAAAAGCCTGATCGAGGCGGCAAGCGGCGAGTGGCTATGGCTCGAACACCTGTCCAACCTGCTGTATGTGCTGGTACTGATCGTCTGGGAGCCGGTGTACGTGGCCTGCGGTTTCACCCTCTACCTGAACCGGCGTACCGCCCTGGAAGCCTGGGATATCGAACTGGTATTCCGCCAACTGCGCCAGCGCCTGACCGGCGTGGCCTATGCGCTGATCCTGGGCTGCGGTTTGCTGCTGTTGCAAGCGCCGGCACCGGCCTTTGCCGCCGAGCCATCGAGCAGTTGCCCATTACCCGTCGAGGACCCAATAGGCCCGGACGCCGAACGCCTGCTCAAGCAATCGCTGACCAGCCAGGCCGCGCAACAGAGCATCGCGCAACTGCTCGACGAGCCACCGTTCGAGAATCGCGAGGTCGTCACCCGCTGGCGCTTCGGCGAAGAACAGAAAGCCGAGGAGATAGACGAGGATGCCATCAAGGCGCTGATCGAGAAGTTCCTCAAACTGAGCGAATTCTGGAAAAGCATCGAGATCGTCGCCCTGGTCTTCGAGGTACTGCTCTGGGCTGCGATGTTGGGCCTGCTGGCGCTGGTGATCTGGCGTTACCGCGATTGGCTGAGCACCTTTGCCGGACGCCTGGGCTTGCCGGCCAGACGCAAAAAATACCTGCCGCCGAGCCAACTGTTCGGCCTTGAAGTAGCGCCGGAAACCTTGCCCGAGGATGTCGCCGCCGAAGCAGAACGACTCTGGAGCGAACAGCCGCGGGCCGCGCTCGGCCTGCTCTACCGCGCCCTGCTCAGCCGCCTGCTGCACGACTATCGCCTGCCGCTGAAAAGCGCCTACACCGAAGCCGAAGTGCTGCGCCTGGTGCAAACGCTAGAGCAAGACCCGCTCAGCCAGTTCAGCCAGGTGCTGACCCTGCACTGGCAGAACCTCGCCTACGGCCACCGGCTACCGCCCGAGGCGCTCAAACCGGCCTTGTGCCGGGACTGGCGCAACCTGTTCGGTCCGGAGGTGCAGGCATGAGTCGGCGCCTGCAATTGTTGCTCGGCGGCTTGGCGCTGCTCTGCCTGGGATGGCTCGGCAGCTACCTGCTGAGCATTGCCGAGCCCTACCAGGAAACCATCAAGCACGGCCCGGCCCCCGAGGTTGCCGCCAACCCTTACCTCGCCGCCGAGCATTTCCTCCGCGCCCAGGGCATTGAAGTACAACACGCCGACGGTCTGGAGGTGCTGAACGATCTGCCCAGCGTCGGCCAAACCTTATTGCTGCTCGGCGATCGCAAGAACGTCAGCGCGCGGCAAAACCAGCGTCTGCTGGAGTGGACCGCCAAAGGTGGGCACCTGCTGGTGGTCGCTGAACGCCTATGGGATGAAGACGAGGAAGAAAGCGGCGACCTGCTGCTCGATCCTCTGGGCATTCAGCAATACCTCGCCGAAGACCTCGACGAAGAAGAGGATGACGCCGATAGCGAAGCTGAGGTGGATGCCGATGCCGATGCCGATGCCGATGCCGATGCCGATGCCGATGCCGAGGAATTAGAGACCGAAGTAGAAGCGAGCGCCGATAGCGAAGCACCGGCCAGCGAAGATCAAACCGCAGCCGAAGCCAACCGCTACCCAGAGCTGACCCAGCTGTACCTGGAAAACGAGGACGCCCCGGCCTATATCGACTTCGACACCGACTACCACCTCTACGACAGCGAAGACCGCGCCCACGTCTGGGCCAACAGCGGCGCCGCGACCCACTTGTTGCAGCTCTATCATGGCGAAGGATTGATCAGCGTATTGACCGACAGCTGGATCTGGCAGAACCGGCAGATCGGCGAATACGACAACGCCTGGCTACTCTGGTACCTCAGCCAGGACAGCGCGGTGACCCTGGTCTACCGCGCCGAACGCGACGACCTGTTCAGCTTGCTGCTGCGCAACTTCCCCGAAGCGCTGATGGCGCTGGCCCTGCTGATAGTGCTGACGCTCTGGTATGCCGGTGTGCGCCAGGGGCCGCTGCAACTGCCGGTCAGTCTGAATCGCCGTAAATTGCAGGAACACGTGCGCGGCAGCGCCGATTTCCTGCTCAGACGCTGTGGCCAGCAGAGCCTGCTACAAGGCCTGCAACAAGATATTCAACGCCGCGCGCGCCGCCGTCATCCCGGCTTCGAACGCCTCGGCGTCGCCGAACAATGGCATGTGCTCGCCCGTATGAGCCGCTTGCCGTCCAGCGCCATCAGCCAAGCCATGCGGCCGCTGCCGGAAAAATCGCTACCCGCCGCCGAATTCACCCGCCAGGTCGCCCACCTGCAAACCCTTAGGAACGCCCTATGAGCGAAGACACCCGCGAATTTACCAGCAGCTCGGCAGACCCGGCACCTGCGCCGCTAGCCGCGCAAACCGTCACATCCGGCGCGACGGCTACCCCACCGCCGTCGCAGCGCCAGCGCGCCAGTCAGTTGGCCCAGGCGTTACGCCAGGAATTGCAGAAGGCGGTGGTCGGCCAGACCGCGGTGATCGACGACGTGCTCACCGCGCTGATCGCCGGCGGCCATGTGCTGGTCGAAGGCGTACCCGGTCTCGGCAAAACCCTGCTGGTGCGTGCCCTGGCGCGCTGTTTCGGCGGCGAATTCGCGCGCATCCAGTTCACCCCGGACCTGATGCCCAGCGATGTCACCGGCCATGCGGTATACGACCTGCAAAGCGAGCAGTTCAAACTGCGCAAAGGCCCGGTGTTCACCAACCTGCTGCTGGCCGACGAGATCAACCGCGCCCCGGCTAAAACCCAGGCGGCGCTGCTCGAAGTCATGCAGGAGCGCCAGGTCACCCTCGAAGGCCGGGCATTGCCGGTACCGCTGCCCTTTATGGTTCTGGCCACCATGAACCCGATCGAGCAGGAGGGCACCTACCCGCTGCCCGAAGCCGAGCTCGATCGTTTCATGCTCAAACTGCGTATG
>CBIHQF010000436.1:0-4097 GCA_966211665.1 uncultured Pseudomonas sp.
CCTCCAGCCGGTCGAGCATCCCCGACAGGGTCGCGGCGGTCAGGCTGACGCGCCCGCTGAGCGCGCTCGCGGTCATCCGCGCCTCGTCCGCCAGCACCTGCAAAATCATCAATTGCATGGGCGTCAGGCCGCCGAAGCGGCTAAGACGCTTGGCATGCACTTCGCCGGCTTGCTGCAACCGCCGCAAGGCCTTGAACAACGGCATTTCGAAGGCGCTCACGGCAGAAAAATCAATTTCAGCTGGAACTATTATTTCACTCATTGCATCAACCACACTGGTAACAAAGCTTTGACATCAAAGCATTATTTTGTTTTGGTGTAAAAGGCTCAGCGATAGCCGTTGAAAAGATATAACCAACAGCAAGGATCGTCGTTAAAGCTAATGGCTTAGCGCGATAGACGCCGAGGTCTTATCGCCAGCGGATTAAACGCGAAACCACTCCCCAACGGCCACACCGGTAAGGAATTATGTGCGGAATAGCTGGAGAATTACGTTTTGATCAACGCGCGGCCGACCTTGCCGCCGTCGAACGCATCACCCATCACTTGACCCCGCGCGGCCCCGACGCGCAGGGTTTTCACAGCCAAGGGCCGGTCGCCCTCGGCCATCGCCGGCTGAAGATCATGGATTTGGCCGAAGCTTCGGGCCAGCCGATGATCGACAGCGAACTGGGCCTGTCGCTGGTATTCAACGGCGCCATCTATAACTACCCGGAACTGCGCAGCGAGCTGCAAGCACTGGGCTATCGCTTCTTCTCCGACGGCGACACCGAGGTGCTGCTCAAGGGCTACCACGCCTGGGGCAAGAACCTGCTGCCCAAACTCAACGGCATGTTCGCCTTCGCCGTCTGGGAGCGCGACAATCAACAACTGTTCATCGCCCGCGACCGTCTCGGGATCAAGCCGCTGTATCTCTCGCGCACCGGCCAGCGCCTGCGTTTCGCCTCCAGCCTGCCGGCGCTGATGCAGGGCGGCGATATCGATAAGACCATGGATCCCATCGCGCTCAATCACTACCTGAATTTCCACGCCGTGGTGCCGGCACCGCGGACCATTCTCGCCGGGGTGGAAAAACTGCCGCCGGCCACTTGGCTGCGCATCGATGCCCAAGGCAACAGCGAGCAGCAAAGCTGGTGGCAGCTGAACTACGGCCCGCGCGGGGACGAAAGCGCTTTCGGCCTGGAAGAATGGCGCGACCGCGTACTCGACGGCATGCGCGAAGCCGTGTCGATCCGCCAGCGTGCTGCGGTGGATGTCGGCGTGCTGCTGTCCGGCGGGGTCGATTCGAGCATGCTGGTCGGCCTGTTGCGCGAAGCCGGGGTGGACAACCTGTCGACCTTCTCCATCGGCTTCCAGGATGCCGGTGGCGAACGCGGCGACGAGTTCCAGTATTCCGACCTGATCGCCGAGCGCTTCGCCACCCGGCACCATCAATTACGCATCGGCGAACACGAGATTCTCGAACAGTTGCCGGCGGCCTTTCGCGCCATGAGCGAGCCCATGGTCAGCCATGACTGCATCGCCTTCTACCTGCTGTCGCGCGAGGTGGCCAAGCACTGCAAGGTGGTGCAGAGCGGCCAGGGTGCCGACGAACTGTTCGCCGGCTATCACTGGTATCCACTGGTAGACGGCGCCGAGGATGCCTTTGCCGCTTATCGTCAAGCGTTCTTCGACCGCGACTACGACGAATACGCGGCCTGCGTGCAACCGGCGTGGCTGACCGGCGATGTCGCCGGCGACTTCGTCCGCGAGCACTTCGCCCAACCGGGGGCGACGGCGGCGGTGGACAAGGCCTTGCGCCTGGACAGCACGGTGATGCTGGTCGACGACCCGGTCAAGCGGGTCGACAACATGACCATGGCCTGGGGCCTGGAGGCGCGCACGCCGTTCCTCGACTACCGATTGGCGGAACTCTCGGCGCGGATACCGGGTCGATTCAAGCTACCGGATGGCGGTAAACATGTGCTCAAGGAAGCGGCGCGCCAGGTGATCCCAGCGGCGGTGATCGACCGTCCCAAAGGTTACTTTCCGGTGCCCGGTCTCAAGCACCTGGAAGGCGCGACCCTCGGTTGGGTGCGCGATCTGCTGGTCGACCCGAGCCAGGATCGCGGCCTGTTCAACCCGGCCATGCTCGACCGCCTGCTCAGCGATCCCCACGGCCAGTTGACGCCGTTGCGCGGCTCCAAGCTGTGGCAAATGGCGGCGCTCAATCTATGGTTAAACGAGCAAGGGCTCTGACCTCCGTCTGTAGCCCGACTGCAATCCGAGGATGCCAACCTACTCTTCAGCCCCGGCATTATCCGGGGCACATCGCACAAGCAAAGGAAGTACTCCAATGCGCGCCACTGCCCTCAATCAACGCCTACTGCGCGGCCAACCTCCCTCCTACGAACGCCTGCAAGCGCGCTTTGCCGAAGAGCACGGCAGCGAACTGGGCCAACCCAAGGTCGTGCACTGCGGCTGGGGCCGCCTGCTGATCGGCCATACCTACCCGGAGGCCGGCGAGCTGGCCGCGGATCTGCTCAACGAGCAGGCCGGCGAACGCGATATCGCGCTCTATGTCGCCGCCCCCCAGCAAGTACTGGCGCAGGCGCCGCAGCAACTGTTCCTCGACCCCTCCGACACCCTGCGCCTATGGTTCAGCGACTACCGCCCGGCGCAATGCGTATTCCGCGGTTACCGCATCCGCCGCGCGCAGAATGCCGAAGACTGGCAGGCGATCAACTGCCTGTACCAGATGCGCGGCATGCTGCCGATCGATCCGGACAAACTCACCCCGCGACGCCTCGGCGGCCCGGTGTATTGGCTGGCCGAGGACGAAGACAGCGGCATGGTGATCGGCAGCGTCATGGGCCTCGATCACCACAAGGCCTACAAGGACCCGGAAAACGGCAGCAGCCTCTGGTGCCTGGCGGTCGACCCGCGCTGCACCCGCCCCGGCGTCGGCGAGGTGCTGGTGCGCCATCTGATCGAACACTTTATGAGCCGCGGCCTGAGCTACCTCGATCTGTCGGTGTTGCACGACAACGGCCAGGCCAAGAAGCTCTACGCCAAACTCGGTTTCCGCGAGCTGCAGACCTTCAGCATCAAGCGCAAGAACGGCATCAACCAGACCCTGTTCCTCGGCCCCGGCCCGCACACCGAGATGAACCCTTATGCGCGGATCATCGTCGATGAAGCCCTGCGCCGCGGCATCGAAGTGCAGGTGGACGACAGCGAAGCCGGTCTGTTCACCCTGAGCCAGGGCGGACGGCGGATTCGTTGCCGTGAATCGCTGACCGACCTGACCAGCGCGGTGAGCATGACCCTGTGCCAGGACAAGCGCCTGACCCACCGCACCCTGGCCCGCGCCGGCCTACGCCTACCCGCCCAGCGCCTGGCCGGTAACGCCGAGGAAAATGCCGCCTTCCTCGCCGAACATGGCAGCCTGGTGGTCAAGCCGGTCGATGGCGAACAGGGCCAGGGCGTCGCGGTCGACCTGCGCAGCCCGGCCGAGGTGCAAGCCGCCATCGAGCGCGCGCAACCCTTCGACAGCCGGGTGCTGCTGGAAAGTTTTCATCCGGGCCTAGACCTGCGCATTCTGGTGATCGGCTTCGAAGTGGTCGCCGCCGCGATCCGTCGCCCAGCGGAAGTGATCGGCGATGGGCGCCACAGCATCGGCGAACTGATCGACGCGCAGAGCCGCCGCCGCCAAGCCGCCACCGACGGCGAAAGCCGCATCCCCAAGGATGCGGAAACCCTGCGCACGCTGCATGCCGCCGGGGTCGACTACGACAGTGTGCTGCCCCGGGGGCAACGCCTGGCCGTGCGCAAGACCGCCAACCTGCACACTGGCGGCAGTCTCGAGGATGTCACCGAGGTACTCCACCCGACGCTCGCCGACGCCGCGGTAAAAGCGGCCCGCGCCCTGGATATCCCGGTGGTCGGCCTCGACTTGCTGGTGCCGGCCGCCGATCAAGCCGATTACGTGTTTATCGAAGCCAACGAACGCGCCGGCCTGGCCAACCACCAGCCGCAACCCACCGCCGAGCGTTTTATCGACCTGCTGTTCCCGCTCAGCCAGGTCGGCTGAGGGCGGCAGGCCAACGCTCCTACCT
>CBIHQF010000437.1:0-4090 GCA_966211665.1 uncultured Pseudomonas sp.
CGCGATCAAACACACAAATGGGCCAGTCCGGTGTCACGCGGCACTTCCCCGAAAGTCCGCGAGAACCATAAAAAACGGGGCGCCAATCGGCGATTGGCGCCCCGTTATCGGGACGGCGTCAAACGAAGCAGAGGGTCAAGGGTTCGGCGACATAGGCCGGTTTTTCCTGGCCTTCGATTTCCAGTACCGCGCGGGCCTTGAGCAGCCATTGCCCGGGGTTTTTCTCAGTGGCGTCGACCAGCGTCACGACCAGGCGCACCTTGGAATCGACCTTGACCGGCTGGATGAAACGAACGCTGTCCAGGCCGTAGTTGATGGCCATTTTCAGGCCCTGGGGCATGATCATGATGCCTTCCATCAGCTTGGGAATCAGCGACAGCGACAGGAAACCATGGGCGATGGTTGTACCGAAAGGCGTGAGCTTGGCTTTTTCCGGGTCCACGTGAATGAATTGATGGTCGCCCGTGCATTCGGCGAATTGGTTGATGCGCTCTTGGTCGATGGCCAGCCAATCGGAACGCCCGAGTTCTTTGCCAACGTAATCTTTGAGCTCTGCAATGGGTACTGACGGCATATTTCCTCCTTGAGGAGACGGGGGGATTTTTTTCTGATTAGGACCGCTCGGCCTTAGATCACCATGGGCCAGGGCGCGGGTCAAGCAGGTTATGTCCAACCGCGGGCATTATTGGAGTGCCTGTTGTCTGCCTATAATGGCCGGCGTTTATGACGCATTGGGTCTTATCGATTGGAGAGAGTTCATGCTGCTGCGCGGGCTGTCCTGGCTGGTGTTATGTCAATTGATGGGTACGGCGCTGAACGTGCTGGTTTTGCCGATGTTGCCGGGGCCGATTCTCGGCATGTTGCTGCTGTTCGGCGCGCTGCTGCTGCGCGGCCAGGTCGACGAACCGCTGCGTCTGGCGTCCAGTAGTTTGCTCAATTATCTGCCGCTGTTGCTGGTGCCGCCGGCAGTGGGGGTGATGGTGTATGCCGCCAGCATTGCGGCGAACTTCTGGGCGGTGGTGGGGTCGCTGGTGTTGTCGCTGTTGCTCTCGCTGGTATTCGCCGGATGGTTGATGCAGGTGCTGATCGCGCGTCAACAACGCCGCCAGGAGCGCCCATGAACCTCGATTGGTCCGGCGCCTGGCAGGCGGTCATCGGGCATCCGCTGTTCGGTTTCGGTATCACCCTGGGGGCCTATCAGGTGGGGTTGGCTTTGTATGAAAAGACCCGCTGGTTCTTTCTGCATCCGGTGCTGGTGTCGATGTCGATCGTGATCGCGGTCTTGACGCTCTGCGGTTTGAGCTTCGCCGAATACAAGCTCAGCGCCGAGGTGCTGACCTTGTTCCTCGGGCCGGCGACCGTCGCCTTGGCGGTGCCGCTATACCTGAATCTGCGGCGTATCCGCCAACTGTTCTGGCCGACCGTGCTGACCCTGGTCATCGCCGGGTTGCTGGCGACGTTGCTCGGGTTGGCCTTGGCCAGTTGGTTCGGCGCCGAACGGCCTATCCTGATGAGTATGGCGCCCAAGTCGGTGACCTCGCCGATCGCCATGCTGGTGGCCGACCAGATCGGCGGCATCGCCGCGCTGGCGGCGGTGTTCGTGATGATCACCGGGGTCCTGGGGGCGATCGTCGGGCCGGCGCTGCTGCGTCTGTGTGGGGTGCGGCATCACGCGGCCCTGGGCATGGCCCTGGGCATCACCGCGCATGCGGTCGGCACCGCCAGGGCGATGCAGGAAAGCGAGGAATGCGGCGCCTTCGCCGCCCTGTCGATGAGCCTGATGGGCATGTTCACCGCGGTATTGCTGCCCTTGGCGTTTATCCTGCTGGCATGAGGACGAATCGATGAATCTACCTTTGCTCCCGCTCAACACCGTATTGTTTCCCGATTGCGCCCTGGATTTGCAGATTTTCGAGGCGCGCTACCTGGATATGATCAGCCGCTGCATGAAGCAGGGCGAAGGCTTTGGCGTGGTGTGCATCGTCGAGGGCGAGGAAGTCGGCGAACCCGCCGAGCGCTTCGCCGCCATCGGTTGCGAGGCGCGCATCTGCGACTTCCAGCAGCGCCCCAACGGCTTGCTCGGGATTCGCGTCGAAGGGGCGCGGCGCTTCAAGGTGCAGCGCGCCCAGGTGCTGCCGGATCGCCTGACGGTCGCCGAAGTCGATTGGTTGGAAGAGCCGGACGAGCAGCCGCTGAGCGCCGAGCACGAGGACCTGGCCGCGCTGCGCCGAGCCCTGGCGATGCACCCCATGGTCGCCGCGCTGGGCATGGACGAGGAACTCGACGGCCAATCGGTCCTGGCCAACCAACTGGCCTACCTGTTACCGCTGACGCCCGAGCAGAAGGTGCAGTTGCTGGCGCTGGAATCACCGCAGCAGCGCCTGCTGGTGTTGCAGCATCTGCTCGAGCAATTGCAGGGCGATCTCAACTCCTAGCCGTGGCGGATCGCTGCGGTGTTGCGTCGAGTCCTCGGCGATCTCTTCGTCTTTTCTCAAGCTAAAGATAACCAATTGCTTGTAGGAGCCAGCTTGCTGGCGATCTTTACAAGTCAAAGGCATCGTCGGAGCGCCGAACCGCAGTCAGGACTAGGCGTCTTCCCTGACTCCTACAGAGTTCGTTACGCGACAGTGTGTCGTAGACGAGGCGGGGCTGTGTGTGCGTCCGGCTGCTACAGACGGACGCGGTACATCAGCAGGGCTTCGGACAACTGCCAGGTGGCGATTGCGCCGAGTACGCCGAGGCAGGCGGGCAGCAACAGCCACCAGACTTTGCCCGGCAGCGCCGGCAGTGGCCCCTGGCGCTGGCTGATTGCCAGACTCAAGGCGCAGAAAGCGCCGGCCAGCAGGGCGCCGGCGATCACATCGCTTGGCCAATGCACGCCCAGATAAACCCGCGACAGGGCGATGGCGCCGGCCGGCAGGCTGGCCAGCAGCAGCCAGGTCAGGCGCATCCGCGCCGGCTGACCGCGCCCGGCTAGCACCCCGAGCACCAGAAAGAAGGCGAAGGCCGCGGAGCTGTGACCGCTGGGGAAGCTGAAGCTGTTCAGGGGGTCGAGCAGCACATTCGGACGGATGCGCGCGAAGGTCGCCTTCAGGGCGGTGTTGGCCAGTGCGGTGCCGAGCAGGGCGCCCACCGCGAACCATGCGGCGCGCCATTGCCGTATAGCCAGCAGTAACAGGCTCAGCAGGGCGCCTGCGGCCAACTGGGTGCGCAGATCGCCGACCCGGGTGGTCAGCACCACCAGCTTATCCAGGCCGTTGCTGCGCTGTTCCTGCAGCAGCGCCAGCAACCCCTGGTCGAGAGGTTGTAGCCGGGGCCAGCCGATAAACAGGCCGATCAGCAAGACCAGGCTCAAGCCGGCGGCGAACAGCGTGGCGTGGCGTTGCTCGCGCAAGCTGCTGTGGATGCTGACGATCAACAGCAGCGCCAGCCCGCCGGCGAGCAGGCCGGCCTGGGGCCAGAAGCCCTCCGGTAGCGACAGGCGCAGCGCGGCGCCGGTGGCCCAGCCCGGCAGCATATAGGCCAGCGCCCAACCGCTGCCGGCCAGCAGGCTGACCGCGAAAAAACGCCCGAACGGCATGTTCAACATACCGGCGACCATCGGCAGCATGGGCCGCAGCGGCCCGATATAGCGGCCCACCAGCAGGCTGACGACGCCGTAACGGAGGAAATAGCTTTCCGCGCCGGCCAGCCATTGCGGATTATGCCGCAGGCCGGGCAGGCGGCGGATGTCCTGATGGAAGTAACGCCCGACGGCATAGGACAGCAGGTCGCCGAGCAGCCCGCCGCAGAATGCCAGCAACAAGGTGGTGCCGAGGTCCAGCGCGCCGCTGCCGGCCAACGCGGCGGCGGCGAACAGCAGGACGGTGCCGGGCACGATGAGCCCGATGATCGCCAGACACTCGGTGCAGGCCAGGAGAAAAATCGCCAGACCCAACCAGTGCGGGTTGGCGGCGAGCCAGTCGGTCACAATGCCCAGCCATGCACTCATCGATGGGTATCCCCGGCGCTTAACAGATGGAAGTCGCAGCCGGCCACCTGGCCCCTGCGCAGGGGGTTGCGTGTGCAGTAGCGGCTGTAGGCGGCGTCG
>CBIHQF010000438.1:0-4088 GCA_966211665.1 uncultured Pseudomonas sp.
CGAATAAGCGCGCTGGGAAACAGCGCGCCGTACCTCAAAACTCCATCGCCACCGCGGCGAAGCACAGCAACACCCCCACCAGCATCAAGAAAGCCCAGAAACCGTCTTGGAATCGCTTGTGCGGAACGGCATGGCGGGCCTTCGCCGGAATTGGCGCCAGCGCGCCCTCGCCCTCCTGCTCGAGCAGGTCGATCAAACGGGCATTGAGCCCAGCGACGGTTTCAGCGACGGGAGCGGGCAACGGCGCCTCCGGGCAGAGTTGGCTATTGGTGTAGCTGGCGATCACCTCGGCCGCGCCTCCGGCGCGCTGACGCAACACGTCCAAACGCGCCCGCACCCTCAATTTGAGTAACGAGCTGGCTTTAGCCAATCCTTGCTCGGCCTGAATCAGCTCCCATTGCTCGCATGCACGACGGTCGGCCAGGGCGTTCCATAACAGCTCCCCGAGTTCCAACTGGTATTGCGCATCGAGCACATAATTGACCGGCGCCAGGCAGATACAACGCAGCTCGCGACCATAGGCCGGCAACAGGCTCTGCGGCTGGAGCGCGTAAGTCGCCTCGCTACTCACCTGATCGCCGATCACCAATTGCAAGCGATCCCATTGGTCAGGCTGTTGCAGCAACCCTCGCCGCCCCGCCGCCTGATCGCGCGCCTTCAATGCCAGCAACATCCTTTCGAACAGGTCCTCGGCAACCTGATAAAGCGCCTGGTCGGCGTGCAGTCGTTCGGCACCGATAAAAACCTGATAACGCTCGCTGCCTATCCGTTCGATCAGCAGCCGTGGCTGGCGCGTGAGCAGCCCCGGATAAGCCAGCGTACGCACGGCCTCGCTGCCCGGCCGCAGCGTGACGCTCATGTTCGGCAACATGGCGCTGATCACCTCGGCGACTTCCGCATTGCTCGGATCGGCGAGGGTTTCGCGCAGGGTGGCGAGGCGGCCCGGCGGGGCCAGACGCTCATGCAGTTCGGCAACCCCGACACAGTGCGCCTCGTTGCTGGCCAGCATGAAAGTACCGAGCACCAGCCCGGCGACCACCTCCCGTCCGGGCTGGGCACCGCTGCCGACATTACTGGCGACGGCGGTCATTTCGCCCTTTTCGAGACGCACATGGGCCTTGAGGTCGAGCAACAACGGCTCCACATCCCCGGCCTCCCGCACCCGCTCGGGATGCAGGTCGGCCAGGACCTGGCGCACCAGGTATCCGGCCAAGGCCAGAAGTCGGGCATCGGTTTCCGCTTGGCCGTCTATCGCCAAGGTGAGGCCGCTAAAGGCGCGAAAAGGCAGGCCCCCTTCGACGCTATTGGAATGGAATGGGGGCGTGACAGCGCTTGCTATGGATTTCATTGCAACATCCTTGTGAATGAAGCGCTGCACGATGCCAGCAAGGTTCGCGCTAAACAAGCGCGGCCGGGGTTACCCTGACCTATCGGACAGGGCCGGGCCGCACCCGGGGCGCAGGGCGCACCGGGAAAGGGCGACAGATCGCTCGAAGAAAAAATTAACGAGCCGTTTATTTTATAAAATACTCCTTTAAATTCAATAACTTAATAAAAATTCGCAAACCACCCTGGCGCGCTTGATGCTTGCCATCACGTTGATAGTTGCCTAGGGTAGTTCGCCATGTGGTCCCTGATTGCCCCTATCAGCTCGTTGCTCGGTGGGGTTGCTTTGCTCCTCCTCGGCAATGGCCTGCTCAACACCCTACTGACCCTGCGTGGCGTCGCCGAAGGCTACTCCACCGGGATGCTCGGACTGATCATGTCCGGGTACTTCGTCGGTTTTCTCCTTGGCACCTGGCTGGCGATTCCGCTGGTTCGTCGCGTTGGGCATATCCGCGCGTTCGCCTTCTGCGCCGCCCTCGGCGCGATCACCGCCCTGCTCCACCTGCTGCTGGTCGACCCCTGGGCCTGGCTGTGCCTGCGCGTGCTTTACGGCCTGGCGCTGGTCGGGCTGTACATGGTGATCGAGAGCTGGCTCAACGCTCAGGTGCCCGATGGCAAGCGTGGCCAGGTGTTCGCGCTGTACATGGTGGTCAATCTCGGCGCCCTGGCGGCGGCGCAGCAGCTGCTCAACCTGGCCGAACCCAGCGATTTCCTGTTATTCGCGCTTGCCGCGATTCTGATCAGCGCGGCGCTGATGCCGATCACCCTGACCCGGCAGGTCCAGCCCAGCGTGCCGGACGTGATGCACACCAACCTGCGCCAGATCGTCGGCGTCGCGCCCGTGGCGATTGCCGCCGCGAGCCTTTCCGGCCTGGCGTTGAGCGCGTTCTGGGCGATGGCGCCGGTATATGCGGCAATGCGCGGCTTCGATGCCACCGGCGTCGGCCTGCTGATGAGCAGCGCGATTCTCGGCGGCGCCCTGTTGCAATGGCCGATCGGCATCTATTCCGACAAACACGACCGCCGTCTGGTGCTGTTCTGGGTCGTGGCGCTGGCGGTGGTGGCCGCGCTATTGATCGCGGTGTTGCCGACCGGCCCGCTGCTGCTCGGGCTGATCTTTGTCTGGGGCGGGCTGGCCTTCGCCATCTACCCGATTGCCGTGGCGCAACTGATCGACCAGTTGCACCGCGATGAAATTCTCTCCGGCTCCAGCAGTCTGCTGCTGGTCAACGGCCTCGGTTCGGTCGGCGGGCCCTTGCTGGCCGGCTTGCTGATGCAACAGTTCGGGCCCCAGGCGTTGCCGCTGTATTTCGCCGGCACCCTGGGCCTGCTCGCGGCTTATACGCTGTACCGCCTGCGCCATGTCAGCGACCTGGTCACAGAACCCGCCGGGCATTTCATGCCGATGCTGCGCACCAGCCATACGGTGCTCGAGCTGATGCCCGACGCGCCGCCGACCGACGACAACCCGGACCTGGAACCCTTGGCCGAATCGCCATAGGCGCCTGGGCATAACAAGAGGCGGCCGCCCCCGGCGAGTTCGTCCGTCACCGCACGTCGGCCCTTGTCGGCGCGTCACTGCAGCCACCCAATGGACAGGAAGACAGCGCATGCTACTTGCCACCGATCTCGATGGAACCTTTCTCGCCGGCGATCCCGCCGATCGTCTCAGCCTTTATCAAACCATCGCCGCCCACCCGGAAATCCGCCTGGCGTATGTCACCGGCCGCAGCCTGGAATCGGTGTTGCCGTTGCTCGCCGACCCGACGTTGCCGCAGCCCGACTTCATCATTTCCGACGTGGGCGCCAGCTTCGTGCATGGCGATACCTTGCTCGCCATCCCCCAACTGCAAAGCCGGGTCGATGCGCTCTGGCCCGGCGAAAGCCAGGTCGCCAGCGCACTCGAAAGCTTCGAGCTGGAACGTCAGGACGTGCCGCAGATGCGCCGTTGTTCGTACTTCTGCACGCCCGAGCAAGCGGCAGACCCGGCATTGCAGGCCGCCGCCGAGACCCTCGGTTGCGACCTGTTGTACTCGGCCGGACGCTACCTCGACTTCCTGCCCAGAGGCGTCAACAAAGGTAGCAGCCTGCAGGCACTCGCCGACTGGCTGGAGCTGGACAACGACCAGGTGCTGGCCGCTGGCGATACCCTGAATGACCTGAGCATGCTCGACGGTACGTTCAAGGGTGTATGCGTCGGCGAATCGGAAGCCGGCCTGTTGCAGGCCACCGAGCAACATTCGCGCATTCTGCATGCCGAGCGGCCGGGCTGTGGCGGGATTCTCCAGGCCTTCGTGCATTTCGGCTTTCTCGGCGAACACGGTATCGCCGCCGAGCAACGCACCGCGGCCAAGCCCGGCCAGTCGGAACTGGTGATGGTCTACCACCGCCTGCCCTACGAAGAACACCGGGTCGACGGCAAGGTGCAACGCCGCCGCCCGACCTCGCCGAACGGCATCATCCCCACCCTGCTGAGCTTTTTCGGCGACGGCCGCCCGGGCTCCTGGATCGCCTGGGCGGTACACGAGGACGGCGACGAGCCGTTCGACACCCGCACAACCGTGGACGCGGAGCGCTACCCCAAGCTCACCGCGGCGCGGGTGCCACTGAGCAAGGAAGAAGTCGACATCTTCTACAAGCGCTTTTCCAAGGAGGCGTTCTGGCCGACGCTGCATACGTTCTGGGAACGCGCGACCTTCAAC
>CBIHQF010000439.1:0-4081 GCA_966211665.1 uncultured Pseudomonas sp.
TCGGCGCCAAATCGTGGCAGGGACTCGGGCAAGCGAAAGACTGAGCGAAGCGCACCAAAACCATGCACTCAGGCCCGGCGCGCACCAATTAAATCCTGGTGACGCCCCGTTTTTTGCCACGCCTGCGCATTCCCGGCCTTAAACGCGCGTTGCGCTGATTTGGCAAGCCCCTTGCTCTACTATCGGCATCGCCCCCATCGCGCCCCTCCCCCGGAGGGAAACGGCATCAAAGGAAGGCATCCATGCTGGTCATCCACACACGCATCGCGCCCCGCGAACACTGGGACGCCGAACTGCACCTGAGCTTCGAGGCCCGCAGCAAAAGCCGCCTGCGCTGTTTCACCAGCCAGGGCGAAGACGTCGGCCTGTTTCTCGAACGCGGCCAGCCGCCGCTGCATGACGGCGAGTGCCTGCAGGCCGAAGACGGCCGTATCGTCAAGGTCCGCGCGCGCGCCGAGCAGTTGCTGCATGTGACCTGCGCCAACCCGTTCGAGCTGATGCGCGCCGCCTACCACCTGGGCAACCGCCATGTCGCCCTGCAACTCGGCGACGGCTGGCTGCGCCTGCCCGACGACTACGTGCTCAAGGCCATGCTCGAGCAACTGGGCGCGCGGGTCGAAGCGGTCGAGGCGCCCTACCAGCCCGAGCAAGGCGCTTACGGCGGCGGCCATCATCATTCGCATGCCGGCGACGCCGAATTCAGCTATGCGCCGCGCCTGCATCAGTTCGGGGCGCGCAAGTGAGCAGCCCGGTCCGGGCCCTGCTACGGTCGGCCAGCCCGCAGTTGCCGTATGACCCGCCGGTTGCAGAGGCTCCCCATGAATAAATCCTGGGCACTTCTTAGACTGGCCAGCCCGCAACTACCGATCGGCGGTTACAGCTATTCCCAGGGCCTGGAAATGGCCGTGGAACAAGGTCTGGTGGCTGACGCCGAGAGCGCAGGACGCTGGATTTCCGACCAACTGCTGCTCAACCTGGCGCGTTTCGAAGCGCCGTTGCTGCTCGCCCACTGCCAGGCCGCAAGCGACGCTGACTGGCCGCGCCTGCGCCAACTCGCCGAGCGGCAGCGCGCCAGCCGCGAAACCCGCGAGCTGCGCCAGGAAAGCCGGCAGATGGGTTATTCCCTGGAGCAACTGCTCAGCGGCCTGCCGGAGCTGGATGACGAATCGCGGGCGCTGTTCGCCGCGCTCGACGAACCCGGCCTGGCCGTGGGCTGGGCCCTGGCCGCCCGCGCCTGGCGGATCAGCCCGCAGGACGCCCTCGCCGCCTGGCTCTGGGGCTGGCTGGAAAACCAACTGACGGTGCTGATGAAGACCCTGCCGCTGGGCCAACAGGCCGCGCAGCGTTTGACTTCCGAGCTGCTGCCGCTGCTCGACCTGGCGCAGCACCAGGCCAGCCAACTGCAACCCGAACACTGGGGCAGCGCCGCCTTCGGCCTGACCCTGGCGAGCATGGCGCACGAGCGCCAGTACAGCCGTTTATTCCGCTCTTGATAAAGGAAGACTCAACGATGAACAGCCAACCTCTGCGCGTCGGTATCGGTGGCCCGGTCGGTTCCGGCAAGACCGCCCTGACCCTGGCCTTGTGTCTGGCCCTGCGCGAGCGCTACAACCTGGCGGTGGTGACCAACGACATCTACACCCAGGAAGACGCGCAGTTTCTGGTGCGCAACGAAGCGCTGGCGCCGGAGCGGATCATCGGAGTGGAAACCGGTGGCTGCCCGCACACGGCGATCCGCGAAGAAGCCTCGATCAACCTGGAGGCGGTCGAGCAACTGAATCGGCGCTTTCCCGGCCTCGACCTGATCATCGTCGAATCCGGCGGCGACAACCTCTCGGCCACCTTCAGCCCGGAGCTGTCGGACCTGACCATCTACGTGATCGACGTATCGGCCGGCGACAAACTGCCGCGCAAGGGCGGGCCGGGCATCTGCAAATCCGACCTGCTGGTGATCAACAAGGTCGACCTGGCGCCGCTGGTCGGCGCCTCGCTCGAAGTGATGGAGCGCGACACCCTGAAAATGCGCGGAGACAAGCCGTTCGTCTTCAGCAACCAGAAGATCGGCCAGGGCCTGGAGCAGATCATCGCCTTTATCGAACGCCACGGCATGCTGACCGCCGCCTGAACAGCCCCCAAGGAGCGCCGCCATGAAACTGCATAGACACCTGCCCGCCCTCGCCTTGCTTCTCGCGCCTGGCCTGGCCTTCGCCCATCCTGGCCACCAAGCCGCCGGCCTGCTGGCCGGTCTCGCCCATCCAATGCTGGGCCTCGACCACCTGCTGGCGATGTTCGCCGTCGGCCTCTGGGCCGCGCAACAGAGTGGTGCGGCGCGCTGGGCGCTGCCCGGGATCTTCGTCGTCAGCATGCTGCTCGGCGGTTTGCTGGGTTTTGCCGGCGTGCAGTTGCCCCTGCTGGAAACCGGCATCGCCGCCTCGGTATTGGCGTTCGGGCTGTTGGTGGCGGTCGCCGTGCGCCTGCCCATGGCGGTTGCCCTGAGCCTCACCGCGGCCTTCGCTTTGAGCCATGGTGTGGCCCACGGCCTGGAACTGCCGACACTGGCCAGCCCTTGGGGTTATGCCCTGGGCTTTGTCAGCGCCACCGCCGCGTTGCATACCGCAGGCTTCGCGCTGGTGCGCCTGCTGCCGCGAGCCGCCGCGCCGCTGATCCGCCTCGCCGGCGCCACCACGGCGCTTACCGGGGTTTGCTTGCTGGCCGCCTGATACTCCCGCGGCCAGCGGCCTGGCCGCTTTGCCGGCAGCGCAATCGCCCTATCGAACGGGCCGCCAGCGACTATGCTCAAAGGTAAGGCCTGCAACAGGGCAGGCCTGCTCCGCGCCCGGTGATAGCGCATGCCGATTCCGCTGAAATTTCTGGCCGTACCGATACTCCTGGCCTGCTGCAGCGGCAGCATGGCCAGCGAGCACCAGGTCGTCTGGGTGCTGCCGGACTGGGCCGGCTTCAGCAACTTCAAGGATCAACGACCGGTCGACGGCCTGGTCTACGAAACTTTGCGCCTGATCACCGAGCAGTTGCCGCAATACCGCCACGGCTTCCAACTGGGCAACGTGCCCCGCGCCTTCAAGGATATCGAGCAAGGCAAGCCGGTCTGCTTCGGCGCCGCCCTGGCCACCGCCGAGCGCGACCGCATCGGCTATTTCGCCGAGATGATGGTGCTGCCGCCGGTACACCTGGTCGTTCGTAGCGACCTGGCCGAGACACTGCGCCCACAGGCGCCGCTGTCCCTGCGCCGCACCATCAGCGATCCGCAACTACGCGGCGTGGTAACCAAAGGCCGGCTGTACGGCCCCGCCCTGCAAGCGCTGCTGCATGACCGACCGCCGAGCAACCTGCAACTGATCCATGCGCCCAACCTGGGCACCAACCTCAGCGTAATGGTGGCCTACGGGCGCGCCGACTACACCTTGGAATACCCCTTGCCGAGCCTGCTGCACGCCGCCGGGCCGAGCCAACTGAGCGCGCTGGCGCTCGAGGAGACAGGCCCGTTCGCCATCAGCGGCATCTACTGTGCGAAAACGCCTTGGGGTCGACAGCTCACCGAACGTTTCCGTCAGCAGGTACGCAAACAGGCGCAACAGCCCCAAGCCATGCTGGCGATCTACCAGCGCTGGTTGCCGGCCAAGCAACTACCGGACTTCCAGCCCCATATCGCTACCTTTATCCAGCGCCTTGCCGAACAGCAGCCTTGAGCGGTACACCTATTGGTCGGTTATGCACAGACCAGGCTAAGGTCCGTTGGAATTGAGCAAAAAACCAACAACGACAGCCTGGCTTAGTCTCCAGGGGCCTGGCAGCAGACATACGCAGCTTATCCACAGATCGCTCCACAGCTATCCGGGATAAGTCGTTCAGCTGGCCTCGCCTGCCTACGCCAACACCTTGAAATAGCGTGATTATTTCTTGACGCAAGGGCGCTGAAAGTGCCTCTGAGAAGCCTCCGGATGCACTGATCAAAATTCGATCAATCGCCCCATAGCACCGCCTCATCGGTCATGGCGCAAGGCATACAAGAGTTATCAACAGCTCTGCCCACAGTTGTCGTGGACAACTTAACGTCCCTTGC
>CBIHQF010000440.1:0-4076 GCA_966211665.1 uncultured Pseudomonas sp.
CTTGTCGGGTTACGCGGCGGCAGATGGCGATGTCGCCGCCTGAATCGCGATAGTCGCCGCTAACCCGACCTACCCGGCTGGGCTACGTCATCATAGCCGTATTTAAATCAATACATCGTAATGATTTAAATACAAACCACTCGAAACACGATTCTGCGTGGCCCGTAGCGACTCCGATGAGCCTATTTGCGCCATGCGTATCGATTTCAATACAAACACTCAGCGAACAATGCTCTAAAAAACACACAAGCCATTGATTTAATTAATAAAAATAACAATGGCACTACCTTTGCTATGGATTCTCCACCAGCGCTCTGCTCCGGCACGAGCATTCCGATCATCGCCCGCATGAAAAAGGGCGAGTCCAGCACCCTTGAGGAGTACAGATGAGCGAATTGCGTTTTACCGTCGATCACGAATGGCTGCGTCAGGACGCAGATGGTCTGGTCACTGTGGGCATCACCGCCTACGCTCAGGAAGCCTTGGGTGACGTGGTTTTCGTGCAACTGCCAGAGCTGCAGAGCTACGCCACCGGTGCCGAAGTCGCGGTGCTGGAGTCGGTAAAAGCCGCCAGCAATATCGCCATGCCGCTCGACGGCGAAGTACTCGAAGTCAACAGTGCATTGGAATCCAGCCCGGAGCTGGTCAACCAGGACCCGCTGGGCGAGGGTTGGTTCTTCCGCTTCCGTCCGGTCAATGCCAGCGCCGTCGCCGACTTGCTCGACCAGGCCGCCTATGAGCGCCTGCTGAACGCCAACGCCGACGCCTGAGGGATCGACATGACCGACCTGACCACCCAGAACGAATTCATCGCCCGGCATATCGGCCCGCGCGAGGCCGACATCGCCGAGATGCTCGCCACCCTCGGCTACGACTCCCTCGACGCGCTGACTGCCAGCGTGATCCCGGAAAGCATCAAGGGCACCAGCATCCTCGGCCAGACCCCGGGGCTCTCCGAAGCCGACGCATTGGCCAAGATCAAAGCCATCGCCGGCAAGAACCAGCAATTCAAAACCTATATCGGTCAGGGTTACTACGGCACCCACACGCCGAGCGCGATCCTGCGCAACTTGCTGGAAAACCCGGCCTGGTACACCGCTTACACGCCCTACCAGCCGGAAATCTCCCAAGGCCGCCTGGAATCCCTGCTGAACTTCCAGACCCTGATCATCGACCTCACCGGTCTGTCGATCGCCAACGCTTCCCTTCTCGACGAAGCCACCGCCGCCGCCGAAGCCATGACCTTCTGCAAGCGCCTGTCAAAGAACAAGGCCAGCAACGCCTTCTTCGCATCCATGCATTGCCACCCGCAGACCCTCGACGTGCTGCGCACCCGTGCCGAACCCCTGGGTATCGAAGTGGTGATTGGCGATGAAAGCGCCATCACCGACGCCAGCGCCTACTTCGGCGCGCTGCTGCAATACCCGGCGAGCAATGGCGATATCTTCGATTACCGCGAGCTGGTCGAGCGCTTCCACGCCGCCAATGCCCTGGTCGCGGTGGCCGCCGACCTGCTGGCCCTGACCCTGCTGACCCCGCCGGGCGAATTCGGCGCCGACGTGGCCCTGGGCAGCGCCCAGCGTTTCGGCGTACCCCTGGGTTTCGGCGGTCCGCACGCCGCCTACTTCGCCACCCGCGATGCGTTCAAGCGCGATATGCCGGGCCGCCTGGTCGGCATGTCGGTCGACCGTTTCGGCAAGCCGGCCCTGCGCCTGGCGATGCAGACCCGCGAGCAGCACATCCGCCGCGAGAAGGCCACCAGCAACATCTGCACCGCCCAGGTACTGCTGGCCAATATCGCCAGCATGTACGCCGTGTACCACGGTCCTAAAGGCCTGACCCGGATCGCCCAGCGCACCCACCAGCTGACCGCGATTCTCGCCCAGGGCCTGAGCAAGCTCGGCCTGAGCGTGGAGCAAACGCACTTCTTCGATACCCTCACCGTCGCCAGCGGTGCCCGCACCGCGCAACTGCACCAGCAGGCGCGCGCGATGGGTATCAACCTGCGCGAGATCGATGGCGAGCGCCTGGGTCTGTCGCTGGACGAAACCACCGACCAGGCCGCAGTCGAGCGCCTGTGGGAAGTCTTCGCCGAGCCGGGCAACAGCCTGCCTGACTTCAATGAGCTGGCCGCCAGCGTGGCCTCGCGCCTGCCGCAGGGCCTGCTGCGCCAGTCGGCGATCCTGCAGCACGAAGTGTTCAACCGTTACCATAGCGAAACCGAGCTGATGCGCTACCTGCGCAAGCTCGCCGACAAGGACCTGGCCCTGGATCGCAGCATGATCCCACTGGGCTCCTGCACCATGAAGCTCAACGCCGCCAGCGAAATGATCCCGGTGACCTGGGGCGAGTTCGGCAACCTGCACCCCTTCGCCCCGGCCGAGCAAAGCCAGGGCTACCAGCAGTTGACCGACGAGCTGGAAGCCATGCTCTGCGCGGCCACCGGTTACGACGGCATTTCCCTGCAACCGAACGCCGGCTCCCAGGGCGAGTACGCCGGCCTCTTGGCGATCCGCGCTTACCACCAGAGCCGCGGCGACGATCAGCGCGATATCTGCCTGATCCCGCAATCGGCCCATGGCACCAACCCGGCGACCGCCAGCATGGCCGGTATGCGCGTGGTGGTGACCGCCTGTGACGCCCGCGGCAACGTCGATATCGCCGACCTGCGCGCCAAGGCCGAGGACCACAAGGAGCGTCTGGCTGCGCTGATGATCACCTACCCCTCGACCCACGGTGTGTTCGAGGAAGGCATCCGCGAAATCTGCCAGATCGTGCATGACAACGGCGGCCAGGTGTATATCGACGGCGCCAACATGAACGCCATGGTCGGCCTCTGCGCCCCTGGCCAGTTCGGCGGCGACGTCTCGCACCTGAACCTGCACAAGACCTTCTGCATCCCCCATGGCGGCGGCGGTCCGGGCGTCGGCCCGATCGGCGTCAAGTCGCACCTGATCCCCTTCCTGCCCGGCCACGGTCATATGGCGCGCAAGGAAGGCGCCGTCAGCGCCGCGCCGTTCGGCAGCGCCAGCATCCTGCCGATCACCTGGATGTATATCAGCATGATGGGCGGCGAAGGCCTCAAGCGCGCTTCGCAGATGGCGATTCTCAACGCCAACTACATCGCCCGTCGCCTGGAAGAGCACTACCCGGTGCTGTACAGCGGCGAAGGCGGCCTGGTCGCGCACGAGTGCATCCTGGATATCCGCCCGCTCAAGGACAGCAGCGGCATCAGCGTCGACGACGTGGCCAAGCGCCTGATCGACTTCGGCTTCCACGCCCCGACCATGTCCTTCCCGGTCGCCGGCACCCTGATGATCGAGCCGACCGAAAGCGAATCCAAGGAAGAACTGGACCGTTTCTGCGACGCCATGATCGCCATCCGCGAAGAAATCCGCGCGGTGGAAGCCGGCCGTCTGGACGCCAACGACAACCCGCTGAAGAACGCCCCGCACACCGCCCTGGAACTGGTCGGCGAGTGGACCCACGGCTACAGCCGCGAGCAGGCCGTATACCCGACCGCCTCGCTGATCGAGGCCAAGTACTGGCCGCCGGTCGGGCGTGTGGATAACGTCTTCGGCGACCGCAACCTGGTCTGTGCCTGCCCGTCGATCGAGGCTTATCAGGACGCTTAAACCGTAGGGTGGACATGGTGGAGCCTTGTCCACCGCAGCAAATGGCGGACAAGCCTTCGGCATGTCCGCCCTACGATGTTGTAGCGTCAAGCAACACAGGATTCGTCAGGCCGCGGCGCATAGCGCCTGAGGCCACACCAGGTTCGCAGCGTGCGCTCTACCTCCCTTGTGTCGGCACTCAGGGGTTTAGAGCGCACGCTGCTGACACCCTGGCGATGTCGGTTTACCCAATTCCTTGCTCACCTTTCTATTAAGGAGAGCTGGCTGCACCCACAAGAACAACAAGCGAGGACCTCACATGTTCAGCAAGCACGACCAACTGCAAGGCTACGACGATGCCCTGCTCGCCGCGATCAACGCCGAAGAGCGGCGCCAGGAAGACCATATCGAGCTGATCGCCTCGGAGAACTATTGCAGCCAGCGCGTCATGCAGGCCCAGGG
>CBIHQF010000441.1:0-4063 GCA_966211665.1 uncultured Pseudomonas sp.
GCCGCGATCCACATAGTCGCGGCTAAAGCCCCTCCCACGGTCTGCAGAACGTAGGGTGGACGACGCTTTTTTCGTCCACCGTGAGCAGCAAAGGTGGATGGGTGAAGCGTCATCCACCCTACGCCCTGAAAGGGCTGTTGGGTATCGCTTCGCTCAACACCAACCTACGGCCGCGCAGCATTGGAGATCGACATGAGCCGCACACCCGATACCTGGATCCTCACCGCCCACTGCCCGAGCGTGCTCGGCACCGTGGATGCGGTGACGCGCTTTCTGTTCGAGCAGCGCTGCTACGTCACCGAACACCACTCGTTCGACGATCGGCTGTCCTCGCGCTTCTTTATCCGCGTCGAGTTTCGCCAGCCGGATGGTTTCGACGAGGCCGAATTCCGCGCGGGTGTGCAGGAGCGTCTGGCGCCGTTCGATATGCAGGTCGAGCTGACCCCGCCGGCCTACCGGGCCAAGGTGGTGTTGATGGTGTCGAAGGCCGACCACTGTCTCAACGATCTGCTCTATCGCCAGCGTATCGGCCAGTTGCCTATGGATGTGGTCGCGGTGATTTCCAATCACCCGGACCTCGAACCGCTCGCGCGCTGGCACGACATTCCTTACCACCACTTTGCCCTCGATCCCAACGACAAGCCGGCCCAGGAGCGCAAGGTGTTGCAGGTGATCGAGCAGACCGGCGCGGAGTTGGTGGTCTTAGCCCGCTATATGCAGGTGCTCTCGCCCGAGCTGTGCCGCAAGCTCGATGGCTGGGCGATCAATATCCACCACTCGCTGCTGCCCGGTTTCAAAGGCGCCAAGCCTTACCACCAGGCCTATCAGAAGGGCGTCAAGCTGGTCGGCGCCACCGCCCATTACATCAACAACGACCTCGACGAAGGCCCGATCATCGCTCAGGGCGTGGAGGCGGTGGACCACGCCCATTACCCCGAAGACCTGATCGCCAAGGGCCGTGATATCGAATGCCAGACCCTGGCCAAAGCCATCGGCTATCACCTCGAGCGGCGGGTGTTCCTCAACGCCAACCGCACCGTGGTGCTGCATGCCTAAAACAATGAGCGTCACCTAATCCGTAGCCCGGGTCGAGCGAAGCGATGCCCATCAAGCGCTACAGATTCGGTGCGAACAGCGACCGCTATTCGACCGCGGCGCCATTCGCACCAGGGGCCGGCCGTTAGGATAAGGCCGGCGCAAATTGAGACTTCGCGGCACAGATTTTTCCCGGATTGTCCGGGCTACGGGTGGAACGACTGCCAACTCATCGGGCCACCCGGCAACAGACGCAAAGCTCCAATGCAAGGTCGCGCGACCGTTGGCCGCGCCTTTGGCTCGATAACAAGAGCCTCACAACAAGAAGGGAGAACAATCTATGTCTGGTAATCGTGGTGTGGTGTATCTCGGCGCTGGCAAGGTCGAAGTACAGAAAATCGACTATCCGAAAATGCAGGACCCGCGCGGTCGCAAGATCGAGCACGGGGTGATCCTCAAGGTGGTGTCCACCAATATCTGTGGTTCCGACCAGCACATGGTGCGCGGCCGTACCACGGCGCAAACCGGTCTGGTGCTGGGTCACGAGATCACCGGCGAGGTGATCGAGAAGGGCAGCGACGTCGAGAACCTGAAAATCGGCGACCTGGTTTCGGTGCCGTTCAACGTTGCCTGCGGCCGCTGCCGCAGCTGCAAGGAAATGCACACCGGCGTCTGCCTCACGGTCAACCCGGCGCGCGCCGGTGGCGCCTACGGCTACGTCGACATGGGCGACTGGACCGGTGGCCAGGCCGAATACGTACTGGTGCCCTATGCCGACTTCAACCTGCTGAAACTGCCGGATCGCGACAAGGCGATGGAGAAGATCCGCGACCTGACCTGCCTGTCCGACATCCTGCCGACCGGTTACCACGGCGCGGTCACCGCCGGCGTCGGCCCGGGTAGCACCGTGTATATCGCCGGCGCCGGCCCGGTCGGCCTGGCGGCTGCCGCCTCGGCGCGTCTGCTCGGCGCGGCGGTGGTGATCGTCGGCGACGTAAATCCGGTGCGTCTGGCGCATGCCAAGGCCCAGGGCTTCGAGATCGCCGATCTGTCCCAGGACACTCCGCTGCACGAACAGGTCGCCGCGTTGCTGGGCGAACCGGAAGTCGATTGCGCCGTCGATTGCGTGGGCTTCGAAGCCCGCGGTCATGGTCACAGCGGTGTGCAGCACGAGGCCCCGGCCACCGTGCTCAACTCGCTGATGGGCATCACCCGCGTCGCCGGCAAGATCGGTATCCCCGGCCTGTACGTCACCGAAGATCCGGGCGCGGTGGACGCGGCGGCGAAGATGGGCAGCCTGAGCATCCGCTTCGGCCTCGGCTGGGCCAAGTCGCACAGCTTCCACACCGGCCAGACTCCGGTGATGAAGTACAACCGTGCGCTGATGCAGGCGATCATGTGGGACCGCATCAATATCGCCGAAGTGGTCGGCGTGCAGGTGATCAGCCTGGACGACGCGCCGCGCGGTTACGGCGAGTTCGATGCCGGGGTGCCGAAGAAATTCGTCATCGACCCGCACAAGATGTTCAGCGCGGCCTGATGGCCCGTAGCGCCGCGCCCCGTAGGTTGGGTTAGCGGCGCAATTCAACAAGCCTGGCTACAACAACGAAAGTCGGGCGCCGCGTAACCCAACATCGCGGTGCCCGACTCGCCACCGCTGGCGGGTTACGGCACGCCCGACCGTGTTTTGCCCCTGCCACCCTGCGTCGGTGGTTAAACCATCGCGGCTAAAGCGGAGTGCCGCCCAACCCCTCCCACAAGAGCGCCGCATAATTTGTGGGAGGGGCTTTAGCCGCGAACTCCTTCAGAGCTCCGCGCGAATCCGCGCGATCCGCGCATCCTTCTCTTCCCACAAGCGCGTTACCCACGCCTGCACGTACTGGCGAAATTCTGCGTCGTTCTCGTAATCGCCCTGCCACAGCGCCGGGTCGAGCGCGCGGGTCTGGATATCGACGATCACCTTGGACACCTGGCCGCTGATCAGATCCCAGAAACCGGGGATCCGCTCGCCGGGGTAGACCACGGTGACATCCAGCACCGCGTCCAGTTGTTCGCCCAGCGCGGCGAGCACGAAGGCCACGCCGCCGGCCTTGGGCTTGAGCAAGTATTGGTAAGGCGAGCCCTGCTGCGCCTGTTTCGCCGGCGTGCAGCGGGTGCCTTCGAGGTAGTTGACCACGGTCACCGGCAGCTCCTTGAACTTCTCGCAGGCGAGCTTGGTGATCAGCAGATCCTGGCCTTTGAGCTGCGGGTGCTTGGCCAGAAACTCCTTGCTGTAACGCTTCATGAACGGGTAATCCAGCGCCCAGAACGCCAGGCCGAGGAAGGGCACCCAGATCAACTGCTGCTTGAGGAAAAACTTGAAGTAGGGCGCTTTACGGTTGAACGCCTGCACCAGCGCCGGAATGTCGACCCAGGACTGATGATTGCTGATCACCAGGTACGAGGTGCTCTGGCGCAGTTGCGCGCCGCCACGGATATCCCACTGCACCGGCAGCAAGGTGGCGAAAATCAGCTTGTTCAATTCGGCCCAGGTTTCCGCTATCCACATCACTCCGCGCGAACAGGCGGTCTTCAGCGTTTTGCCGGGCAGAACCAGCTTGCCCAGGGCGATCAACAGCATCGGCCCGATCAGGGTCAATGTGTTGAGTAGCAGCAGTAGGGTAACGGACAGGCCAGTCAACAGAGGGCGCATGCAGGCTCCTTGGGGTGCGCGGATTGGCTTGGGCGATGATAAGCAGTCATGTCGAGCGACTCCACGTCGGCTGCGTCTTATGACATATTGCCAGCATCTGGACGATGCTGATTACCCGCTATCGATGGCCTAATATTGCCAGGCAAGCCCCCGCTTGGAACCCGTTATCGCATCCGAGTGCAGTCGATGTTGAAACGTATCGCAGTCGCCGACTTACGCGTCGGCATGTATATCCAGGAGTTTTGCGGCACCTGGATGGATCATCCGTTCTGGCGCAGTAGGTTTCTTTTGCAGTCGCAAAAGGATCTGCAGCGGATTCAGGCCAGCAGCATTCGC
>CBIHQF010000442.1:0-4063 GCA_966211665.1 uncultured Pseudomonas sp.
GTCTGCGTGAACGATGCCCAAGGCAAAATATCTCGTTCGTATAGTCACCGAACCCGGCACAAGGGACGTTGCCTCGCTACACTGCTGACAGCCCGCAACGATTGCGCGGGCCATGCCTCTCGGGCGTATCGCGCCCCTACCAACAAGAACCGGAGCATCTATGTCTTTCACTCCTGAGCTGGTTGCTGAACTGGAACTGCTTTCACTGTACAACCTGGCCAACACCCAGGAAGGTCTCAAGGTTCATCAAGTCGCGGCACCGCAAGCGATCGCCGCCGCCAAGCGTCTGCACGACAAGGGCCTGATCACCCAGCCGGATGGCGGCTACCTGACCAGCCTGGGCCTGGATGCCGCCGAGCACGCGCAGGGGCTGTTGATCATCCTTAACGTCGCCGAAGCGGTCTGATCGGGGTAAGCGGCTCGTGCCGCGTCCGTCGCGCCAGCGACCGGCGGTACGGGCCAGCGCAGGGCGCTTTGTACGCAGCCGCCGCCCCGCCTTTAACGGGCCGCGCTGTGCACGTGACCGTGATAGTTTTGCCCCACTGCCGTACAGAGCTTTAGCATGAGTCGCTCCCAGGAAATCCGCCCGAACATCGACGAGGGTATCGATCGCAAGGTACTCACCCAGCTGCGCGCGCGCTTTCTACAAATCAATCACGGGCGCCTGCAGCGCGCCATGCAGGCTTTATCGACGCGCCAGCAGTTGGTCCTGAAGCTATTGCCGCTGCTGTTTCACGTCAATCATCCGCTGCTGCCGGGCTACGTTTCCGGGCTTACGCCAGCCGGTTTGAGCGGTTTCGAGCCGGACGAGCAACTGCTCGCCGAAGCCCAACGCCTGACCCGTTCCTTCTCTTATAAGGCACAACGCGGCAAACCCGCGCTGCCGATCCATGGCCTGTTCCTGATGGGCAGCCTCGGCACGGTCGCCCAGGACGAGCAAAGCGACATGGACATGTGGGTCTGCCATGCGCCCAACCTCAGCGCCCGGGAAATCGGCGAGCTGCGCAAGAAGTGCGACCTGCTCGAAGCCTGGGCGGCGACCCTGGGCGCCGAGGCGCATTTCTTCCTGGTCGACCCGGCGCGCTTCACCGTCGGCGACCGCGAAGCCAAGCTGACCTCGGACGATTGCGGCACTACCCAGCATTACCTGCTGCTCGACGAGTTCTACCGCACGGCGATCTGGCTGGCCGGACGCACGCCGCTGTGGTGGCTGGTGCCGGTGTACGAGGAAGCGCGCTACCCGCATTACACGCAAACCTTGCTGAGCAAGCGCTTCATCCGCGCCGACGACGTCCTCGACCTCGGCCATTTGGCGCAGATCCCGCCGAACGAGTTCATCGGCGCCGGCATGTGGCAATTGTTCAAGGGCATAGAGTCGCCGTATAAATCGGTGCTCAAACTGCTGCTCACCGAGGTGTACGCCAGCGAGCATCCGAAGGTCGAGTGCCTGTCGCTGCGCTTCAAACAGACGGTGTTCGAGGGCCACGCCGATCTCGACGAACTCGACCCTTATATCGTGGTGTATCGCCGTCTCGAGGAATACCTGCTGGCACGTGGCGAAAGCGAACGCCTGGAGTTGATCCGCCGCTGCCTGTACCTCAAGGTCGGCAAGAAACTCAGCCGGCCGCCGCACAACCGCTTCAAGAGCTGGCAGCGCCTGCTGCTCGAACGCCTGACCCGCGATTGGAACTGGGACGAACGCCAGTTGGCGATGCTCGACAGCCGCAGCCAATGGAAGGTTCGTCAGGTCAGCGCCGAGCGCCGCGCGCTGGTCAACGAGCTGACGTTCAGCTATCGCTTTCTCTCGCAATTCGCCCGCACCGAACACGCCGGCAGCTCGCTCAACAGCCGCGACCTCGGCGTACTCGGCCGTCGCCTTTACGCCGCGTTCGAACGCAAGGCCGGGAAGATCGAATTCATCAACCCGGGGATAGCCCCGGATATCGCAGAAGACACCCTGACCCTGGTGCAGTGCCCGAGCCCCGACACGCCGCGGGAACATCAATGGGCCTTGTTCAGCGGCAGCCTGAATGCCCAGGAATGGCAGGATTTCGCCCCGCTCAAGCGCGCCCGCGAGCTGATCGAACTGCTCGCCTGGTGTCACCGCAACGGCGTGATCGACACCAGTACGCGCCTGTCTCTACACCCTGGCGACAGCGACCTGAGCGAGCCCGAGCTGTTCAACCTGCTCGTCAGCCTGCAGCAGACCGTACCGCTACCCCTGCCGGGGGTCGCGGAAAATGCGCTGCTCAAAGCCAGTTGCCCCAACGAGGTTCTGCTGCTGGTCAACGTCGGCGTGGATCCGCTCAGGCAGCACAGCCAGATGAACGTGCACATGACCACCGACCGCACCGATGCGCTGGGTTATTCCGGGGTGCGCGAGAACCTGATCCTGACCATCGACCAAGTCTGCCTCAACAGCTGGAACGAGCTGCTGGTCAGCCGTTACGATGGCCCCTACGCCTTGCTCGACTGCCTGCGCGACTTCCTCAACAGCCTGCCACCGGGGGAGCGAAAACCCAACTTGCGGGTGCGCTGCTTCTGCCGCAACCGCGCCACGGCCATTGCCGAACGGGTCGAGGAATTGTTCCGCGATACGCTCGACAACTTCGACAGCGCGGCGCGTCATCGTTACCTGCTACAGATCAGGCACCAGTTCCATTTGCTCGATCTGGTCCCCGGCCAGGTCAGCCACAAAGCCCTCGCCGATCTGCCGGCCCTGCTCGACTACCTGGGCAAGGAACAACCGGCTTACAGCGCGCTGCACCTGGACCGCAACGCCCTGGAGGGCGACGACCTGGCGTTGATCCTGCCGCTGGGACGGCCAGCTTGCATCCAGGTGTTCTACCGCCTCGACGAAGCCGCGGGCCAGGCCGAACTGACGGTGCTCGACGAACACAACGCCCTATGGCGCCAGCATCTGCCGTTTCACGACCAACACAGCCTGCTGACTCCGCTGCAACGCTTCCTGCAATCCTTGCTGTACCGGCGCAACGCTTCGCTGCCGCTCGATGGCCAGCAAACGCTGGAGACGATGTTGCAAGTGCTGTACTACGAAGTACTGCCGCAGCCGCCCCAACGCGCGCAACGCCTGGAGTCGCGGCCGCCGCCGCGCTCGCCGGTGAGCCATCCGTTCTACGACGTGCAGGCGATCGTCGAGCCGGCCGGCGGCAAGAACGCGCATGTCACGCTCTACTGCAACCACCGCGAATTCTCCGAGCTGGAGTTCGGTGGCGACCTGTTCGCCGCGGTGGCGCAGCACATCCTCGCCCAACGCCGCGATGGCGAGCGTTACCCCTGCTACATCACCGACCTCGACCTCTCTGCGGTACTCGGCGAAGGCCAAGCACAGACCGTGCATTACCTGCGCTATAAGGCCCGCCTCGAGGAAGCCCTGAATACCGCCCTGCAAAAAGCCTGAACGCTGGAAACCGCCTATGAGCCTGTTGTTGTTTCTCGGTCTTACCCTGGTCCCGGCCGGTCTGTTGTTGCGCCGCGCTCGCCTGCGCGACCGCGAGCGCTTTATCGAAGGCTATGCCTTTCCCCAACGTTTGCGGCGCAAGCTGGCCGAGCGCTACCCCCACCTCAGCGAACAACAGACCGCTCAGGCCCTGCTCGGCCTGCGCCAGTATTTCCAGCTCTGCCGTCAGGCCAAACGGCGTATGGTCGCCATGCCGTCCCAGGCGGTCGATGTGCTCTGGCACGAATTCATCCTGCATACCCGCCAATACCAGCAGTTCTGCGGCCGGGGCATCGGCCGCTTCCTCCACCATGTACCGAGCGAAGCCATGCACAGCCCGACCCTGGCGCAGCAAGGCATCCGCCGCGCCTGGCGTCTGGCCTGCCTCGCGGAGGGCATAGCGCCGCGGGCGCCAGAGCGCTTGCCGCTGCTTTTCGCCCTGGATGCCGAACTGGCCATCGCCGATGGCTTCCACTACAACCTCAACTGCCGCGACGGACAAAACAGGCAAGGCGACACCTACTGCGCCGGGCATATCGGCTGCAGTTCGGGGTGCGGCGGAGGCTGTAGCGGGAGTAGCGGCAGTGATAGTGGCGGGGATGG
>CBIHQF010000443.1:0-4062 GCA_966211665.1 uncultured Pseudomonas sp.
CGCGACCGCGCCGGAGCTTGTTTTAGCGCGAGGCAAGGCACTAGACGCGAACTTTGGTCGTTCAAAATGAGCGTCGAGAAACGCCGCATCGCGCTAAAACAGGCCCGGCCCTACGGGTTGCGCGGAAAATCTCGCCATGCGTTGTTGTAGGACTTGGCACGGGAACAACCATTACCGGCGTCCTACGCCTAGCTTGGCGAGATTTTTCGCGGCAACGCGGCTTGCGCTGAAACGGCAACAGACCCTCGCAGTTGATGCGGTGGCAGCGCTTATCGCGTCGGGCCGTCAGACTGGTTACCCTAGCGCTTCGCACAGGACGCCATGCTGACCATGCTTACGCTCTATCACGCCCCAGATCTGGAAACCCTCGGCGAGCTGGCCACGACTCTGCTCGCCCAGCCGCTGCGCGAGCCCTTCGCGCCGGCGCTGGTGGTGGTGCCGAGCCAGGGTATGGGGCGCTGGCTGACGCTGGAGCTGGCGCGTAAGCAGGGCATCGCTATGCAGCTGGAAGTACAGCTACCGGCCAAGTTCGTCTGGGACCTGTCGCGCCTGGTGCTCGGCCAGTTGCCGGAGCAGTCGGCGTTCTCGCCCAGCACGCTCGCTTGGCGTCTCTACGATTGGCTGTGCGAGCCGGCCAACCTCGCCGAAGCGCCGCGCCTGGCCCATTACCTGGCCGGCGGCGACGAACGACGGCGCCTGTCGTTGGCCAGCAAGATCGCCGACGTTTTCGACCAATACCTGCTGTATCGCGACGACTGGCTGGCCGCCTGGGAGCGCAGCGAGCTGCTCGATCTGGGCGCGGACGAAGCTTGGCAGGCGCTGCTGTGGCGCGAACTGACCCGCGATGGCCACCCGCACCGCGCACGCCTGCTCGGCGACCTGCTACGCCGTCTGTATGACCAGGCGCCGATCGCCGATCTGCCCGAGCGCCTGCTGGTGTTCGGCATCAGCAGCCTGCCGACCCACCACCTGCGTGTGCTCGAAGGCCTGGCGCGGCATACCGAGGTGGTGATCTGCGCGCTCAACCCGTGTCGCGAGGCCTGGGGCGAGATTCGCGATATCCGCGAGCTGGCGCGGCAACCCCAAAGCGCAGCGGATGCTCAAGAGCTGAGTCCTGACGATTGGTACCTGGATGTCGGCCATCCGTTATTGGCCAGCCTGGGCAAACAGGGACGCGACTTTTTCGACAGCCTGTTCGCCCTGGCTTCCAGCGAAGGCAGCCAGGAAATCGGCCTCTACAGCGCCGATGAAGACCTGCACGACAGCAGCCTGTTGCAGGCATTGCAGAACGACATCCTGCGCCTGCGCACCCGCCTGCCCGACGAACGCTTGCTGCTGCGCGAGGACGATCGCTCGCTGGAAGTGCATATCGCCCATTCGCCGCTGCGCGAAGTGGAAATCCTGCATGACCAACTGCTCGCACGTTTCGCCGCCGACCCACAGCTGACACCCGATCAGGTGGTGGTGCTGACCCCGGATATCGAGCGTTACGCGCCCTATATCGAGGCGGTGTTCGCCTACAAGGCCGGCGCTCAGCGGGAGGGTACACCCTGGATTCCCTTCAGCCTGGCCGACCGCAGCCTGCGCGCGGAAATCCCGCTGATCGAAGCCTTCCTCAACCTGCTCGCATTGCCCGAAAGCCGTTTCGCCGCCGAGGAAATTCTCGCCTGGCTGGAACAACCCGCGGTGGCCAGCCGCGCCGGGATCGAACGCGAAGACCTGCCGCTGTTGCGCGATTGGTTGCATGCCGCCGGGGTGCGCTGGGGCCGTGATGCCCAGCACCGCGAGCAACTAGGGCTGCCGGCCGATAACGCCTTCACCTGGCGCCAGGGCCTCGACCGCTTGTTGCTGGGGTTCGCCGCTCCGCCGCAATTGGCCGGCGAGCAGGCGCCGTTGCTCGGCGACAGCTGGCCGCTGGATGCCCTGGAAGGCGGCCGCGCGCAGCTGCTCGGGCGTTTGGTTGCGTTCGTCGAACGCCTCGGCGCACTCGCCCGGGAGCTGCAGCGCCCGCGCGGCCTCGCCGATTGGGCCGATACTCTGCTGGGCCTGATCGATGGCCTGTTCGACGAGCGCGAAGCCGGCGACACCCTGTTGCTGCTGTCCAGGGCCTGCGCCGCGCTCAAGGAGCAAGCCGCTGCGGCGGGTATCGAGCGGCCGCTGGAGCTGGCGCTGATCCGCCAGCAATTGTCCGCCACGTTGGAGCAGGGCGGCGGCGCCTCCGGCTTTCTCACCGGCGCGGTGACCTTCTGCACCATGGTGCCGATGCGCAGCCTGCCGTTTCGCCTGGTCTGCCTGCTCGGCCTCGACGACGGCGCCCTGCCGCGGCGCACGCCGGCGGTGGGCTTCGACCTGATCAGCCAGAAGCCGCGACGTGGCGACCGCGTGCGCCGTCTCGACGACCGCTACCTGCTGCTGGAAACCCTGCTCTCGGCGCGCGGCGCCCTGTACCTCAGCTATGTCGGCCGCGACCCGCGCGACAACGCCGTGCTGCCGCCCTCGGTGCTGATCAGCGAACTGCTCGAAGCCGTCGATATGACCGCCGTCTGCGCCAGCGATCCAGGTAGGAGCGGCCTCGGCCGCGATGCATCGGCGGCTGACGTTTCGCAGGCAAGCCCGCTCCTACCGGAGCGCAAAGCCAGCGCGCAGTTAGTGATCGCCCACCCGCTGCAACCCTTCGCCCCCGGCAATTTCGACGGCGGCATCCACAGCGGTTATTCCGCGTCCTGGTTCCGCGCCGCCGAGCGTCTGGCCGAGCCGCCCGATCTCAACCCGCATGCCTTTGTCGAACGGCTGCCGGCACCCGACGACGACTGGCTACAGATCGAGCCGGCGCAGTTGCTGCTGTGTTTCCGGCATCCGGCGCGGTTTCTCCTCGAACAACGCCTGGGCCTGCGCCTGGCCGATGCCGAGGAAGGCATCGCCGCCGACGAGCCTTTCGCCCTGGAAGGCCCGGCCCGGCGCGGTTTGAGGCGGCTGACCCTGGAGGCGATGGAGCGCGACTGGTCGGAGGCCGACGAGCGCCGTATCGCCCGCGCCGCCGGCTGGCTGCCGCCCGGTGAACTGGGCCAGGCGCTGTGGGGCAAGTTGCGCGGCCCGGTGCGCGCCTTCGCCCCGCGCCTGTTCGAGGCGCGTCCGCAGGAGGCGCCGCAACCGCTGCTGATCGATGTGCGCCTGGCCGGCGTGCATGTTTACGGCTGGCTCGACGGCGTCACCGCTTGCGGCCTGTTCGACTGGCGCCTGCACGCCCCCGGTGCCTGGGATCTGCCGGGCTTCTGGTTGCGCCATCTGTTGCTCAACCTCGGCGCCACCCCGGGTATCGCCCGCGACAGCCTGCTGATTTCGCCGGCCGGCGACTGGCGGCTGGCGCCCGTGGCCAACCCCGCCGAGCTGCTGCAAGCCTGGCTCGGCGCCTATCGCGATGCCCTATGTACGCCGCTGCCGTTGATGCTGCGCAGCAGCCATGATTTCGCCAAGGCCCTGTTGCTGCCCAGCGCCCGCAGCAAAAAAGAACCGATCGAGGCCGCCCGCAACGCCGCGCAAAACGCCTGGCTCGGCGCTGACTTCAGTCCGATCCCCGGCGAATGCCAGGACCCCTGGTACGCCCTGGCCTTCCGCGACCGCGAGCCGCTCGGCGCCGAATTCGAAGCCCTCGCCGAACGGCTGCTCGGCCCGGCGTTGCTGGCCTTGGCGGCGGACGAGGAGGACGCATGAGCCTCGACCTGCAAACCTCGCCCTTCAGCGGCCGCTCGCTGATCGAAGCCAGCGCCGGCACCGGCAAGACCTGGACCCTGACTGCGCTCTACGCCCGTCTGTTGCTGGAGCGGCAATTGAGCGTCAGCCAGATTCTAGTGGTTACCTACACCACCGCGGCCACCGCCGAGCTGCGCGAGCGCATCCGCGAGCGCCTGGCTGAGTTGCTGGCGCTGTACGAGGGCATGCCGACTCGCGACGACTTCCTCAATCAGCTTTATCAACGCCATCCGGGGCCCGAGGCGCGGCGGCGCCTGTTGCTGGCGGTGCACGGTTTCGACGAGGCGGCGATCTTCACCATCCACGGCTTCT
>CBIHQF010000444.1:0-4056 GCA_966211665.1 uncultured Pseudomonas sp.
GCCGACTTCGTGGTGACCGGCGATGTCACCGAGTTCGGCCGCAAGGTGGTCGGCGACCATCAGTTGTTCGGCATCCTCGGCCGCGGCAAAGAGCAAATCGCCTACGCCAAGGTCAGCCTCAATATCGTCGATGTACGCACCTCCGAGGTGGTCTATTCGGCTCAGGGCGCGGGCGAGTACAGCCTCTCCAACCGCGAAGTCATCGGCTTCGGCGGTACCGCCAGCTATGACTCGACGCTGAACGGCAAGGTCCTCGACCTGGCCATCCGCGAAGCGGTGAACAACCTGGTAAGCGGCGTCGACAGCGGTGCCTGGCACCCCGCGAAATGAGCAGCGAAGGAAAAATCCGGATGAACGCAGTTTGCTTGAAACCCAGCGCGCTCCTGGCGCTGCTGGCCATGGCCGTCGGGCTCGGCGGTTGCGCCAATCAACCGCGGCCGCTTTACCACTGGAGCGGTTACCAGGAACAGGTCTACGCCCATTTCACCGGCGAAAGCAGCGACCCGGCACAACAGATCGCCGCGCTGGAGGCCAGCCTGCAAGAGGCCCGCAGCCGCGACCACACGCCCGCCCCCGGCTTCCATGCACACCTGGGCATGCTCTACGCGCAAGTAGGCAAGGCCGATCAGGTGCGCCAGCAATTCGAAACCGAAAAAGCGCTGTTCCCGGAGTCAGCGCCCTACATGGACTTTCTTCTGCGCAACGCCGCGAAATAACCCGAGAGCGATCATCGATGATGCCTTTCCCGCCCCTTTCCAAGCTGTTCGCGCTGCTGCTCGCCGGCTTGCTCGCCGGTTGCGTCGCGCCGCCCCCGGCTTATGACTACAGCGCCTTTCGGCAAAGCAACCCGACCTCGATCGTGGTGCTGCCGCCGATCAACACCTCGCCGGACATCAAGGCGACTTACAGCATGCTCGCGCAGGTGACGCACCCGCTCGCCGAAGCGGGCTACTACGTGCTGCCGGTCGCCCTGGTCGACGAAACCTTCAAGCAGAACGGCCTGATCAACCCCGAAGACATGCACCAGGCGCCACCTGCCAAACTGCACGAAATCTTCGGCGCGGACGCTGCGCTCTATATCGAGGTCAGCCAATACGGCAGCAGCTACAAGGTGATCGTCAGCGAAGTCGCGGTGGCCGCCAATGCCAAACTCGTCGACCTGCGCAGCGGCCAATTGCTCTGGGAAGGCAGCGCCTTCGCCAGCACCGCGGAGAACCAGAACAACTCCGGCGGCGGCCTGATCGGCATGCTGATCACCGCGGCGGTCAACCAGATCGTCAACACCCTCAGCGAGCGCGGCCATCAGGTCGCCGGCATCACCAGCCAGCGCCTGCTCAGCCCGCGCACCAATGGCATCCTGCCCGGCCCACGCTCGCCGCAATACCCGCAAAACCAACTGGCGGCGCATTGACTATTACGCACTGACCGTGGGCGGGTGACGTTGGTCCAGCGCCACCCGCTCAAGGCTTCCGAATCAGCTCGACTGCTTGGCCTTATCCTGGCTCAGCGTCATCACCGCATCCGCCTTTATTTCCCGTTCCGAAAAGAAGCCCGGGGTCAGCGCACCGACCACGCTGACCCGATCGCCCTTCTCGACCTGCTGGTAACCCTCTTTGTCTAGCGGGTTATAGGGCATGCTCGAGGTATCGACACGCAAAGTACCGTCGCCGGTATCCACGATGAATTCCCGGCCATCGATATCCTCCACCCGGCCCTGTATCGTGGCCGTCGTCGTAGCGGCCACGAGGTTGACATAGGCGACGTCTTCCTCGTCGGCATCGTTGGCGAAGAAGAAACTGTTCAGCCCCTTC
This sequence comes from uncultured Pseudomonas sp., assembly GCA_966211665.1. Taxonomy (GTDB): domain Bacteria; phylum Pseudomonadota; class Gammaproteobacteria; order Pseudomonadales; family Pseudomonadaceae; genus Aquipseudomonas. Next base: position 1,812 of record CBIHQF010000444.1, read on the forward strand.
ACATACACACTATCGGCTTCGATCTTCGCCACTTCGAACAAGTCGTCGTCGATTCGGCCATATACCGTTACGTTGTCGCCGTTGAGCAACTTGTAGCCCTCCCGGTACCAGTCCCAGTCGTCCATTTCCACGGTGATGACGCCTTCGCCATAGTCGAGCTCGAAGGTATCCGGCCCGGCCGAGGTCACGGTGCCGTTGATGCTGATGAAACTGTCATCCGGCTTGCTGTAGGGCTTGACCGTGTTTTGCGAATCCTGCGTATCCGTTTCAGCAGCCAATGCCGGCACGGCGAAAGCGGGGAGCATGGCGGCAACGACTAGAACGAACAGGTGCTTCTTGAATGTGATCATGTGTATCTCTCCTCTCTGAATATCCAACACGGCTGCAACGGGGCAGCCAACCAACGGACGCACAAGCTCAGAGACGATTGCGTGGATCGGCTCGAACGCTCACGTAAATTGCGAGGCCGTTCGATCAGGGAGAGTTCCTCGGAAAAGATGGGCGGCCTCCGTCCGATCGCGGCCCAGCGGCAGGTGTGGCTGGCACGTCCAGCGCCGCCCATGGGCTGAATCGACGCCACCCGACGCAATCTCTTCTAAGCTAAAGCGCTAAAGAAAACGCCAACGGGGGAGATGATGAGGCGCCTATTCATCGCTGCTGTGCTGATGTCGGCGCTGATGTCGGCGGCCTCGAGCCAGGCATCGGCAGGCCCCACTTACGTGGTCGGGGTGGAAGCGCTGAACTACTACCCGCATTACAGCAATGCGGACGGCGGGTTCAGCGGTTTCGCCCGCGACGTGCTGGATGCCTTCGCCGATAGCCAGGGCTATCGCTTCGACTATCGACCGCTGCCGGTGGCGCGTCTCTACAGAACCTTTTTCGCCGGCGAACTGGACTTCAAATACCCGGACAACCCCGACTGGCAAGCGAGCAAGCGCCAGGGTGTCGACGTCCTCTACTCCGACCCGGTGGCGAGCTATATCGACGGCGTATTGCTGCCGCCGGCAAACCAGGGCAAAGGCGCCGAACACCTGAACAGCCTCGGCACCGTGCGGGGCTTTACCCCCTGGGACTACCTGGACGCCATCGAGCGGGGAAGGCTTAAAGTGCGCGAGGTCACCACCTTCAAACAGTCGCTGCTGCAAGGGATCAATCGCCGGGTGGACGGTGTGTACATGAATGTCGACGTGGGTCGCTATCAACTGGACAAAGTGCTGAACCAGCCCGGCGCCCTGGTATTCGACGAGACCCTGCCGCATACCCGTGGCGCCTATAGGCTATCGAGCCTCCATCACCCGGCGGTGCTCGAAGAGTTCAATGCATTCCTCCACAACCACGCGGCCGAAATTCGCACGATGAAGGAGCAATACGAGCTGCAGTAACCCGAGCCTCTTTCTTAAATCGGCAATCAACCCGCAATAGGCGCAGGCGATAACGCGCGCACAGTATCCGGCCATGAAAAAACGCACACTGACGCGAAGGAGCGCATCGGCAGCGGAATCCACTCGCACGCCATTGCGCCGCTGGCCGCGTGCGCAGACCGGCGTTGGGATTATCGCCACCACAGCAACCCGGGCTTATCGCCGGTTTCCATGCTGGGATGGTGGGTTTTTATTCCGTGGAGTATCTGATCATGGCAAAAAAAATCACCCGAGTGCTGGCGTTCTCAGCCTGCGCCATGCTGCTGTCACCGCTGGTGGCGCCCGACAGCGATTTCTTTATCGATTCCGCTTACGCCCGCGGTAACGGAGGCGGCGGAGGCGGCGGTGCAGGAGGCGGTGGCGGTGCGGGCGGCGGTCATGGCGGCGGTCACGGCGGCGGCAAAGGCGCCGGGATGGGCGCCGGCAAGAGTGGCGGCCAGCACGACGCCGCCGGAGTCAGCGGCAAAGGCCTCGCCAATCGCAGCGACAACCCCGGCCGCGCCACCTCGGAAGCGGCCAAATCCAAAGAGACCACCGGCCTGGCCAAAGCCATGTCCGTGGTGTCCACCACTGCCGCGTCCCTCGTAGCGGCCCTCAGCCTGCAGACCGCGTTCGACAGGCAAGCGCAAAAAGACGCGGAGGCAACCGAAGGGTTGGCCGATGCGACCACAGACGAGGATCTGGCCGAATAGCACCGCACACGGCCAGCGCTGCAGAACGAACAGTGCTGGCCGTAGGCTGGATATTCGCCTGAAAAATACGGATTTGAACGGCCCTCGCGCCACAGTATTCGAAAACTCGCTATTGGCGGGTTTTAGGCTATG
>CBIHQF010000445.1:0-4054 GCA_966211665.1 uncultured Pseudomonas sp.
AATATGCCCGCTCATTTCGCCGGCCAGCAGGGCGCCGGTTTCCTTCATCTTCTTCTTGATCAGCGAGTGGCCGGTCTTCCACATCACCGGGCGGCCGCCGTAGCCGCTGATCAGCGGGGTCAGACGACGGGTGCATTTGACGTCGAAGATGATGTCGGCGCCGGGGTTGCGCGCCACCACGTCCTTGGCGAACAGCATCAGCAAGCGATCCGGGTAGACCACGGTGCCGGTGTTGGTCACCACGCCAACGCGGTCGCCGTCGCCGTCGAAGGCCAGGCCCAAGTCGGCGTTTTCGCTTTTGACCTTGGCGATCAGGTCGACCAGGTTTTCCGGTTTGCCGGGGTCCGGGTGGTGGTTGGGGAAGGTACCGTCGACCTCGCAGAACAGCGGGATCACTTTACAGCCCAGGGCTTCGATCAATTGTGGGGCGATCACCCCGGCGGCGCCGTTGCCGCAATCGACCACCACCTTCATTTGTTTGGCCATGGCGATGTCGTCGCGGATCTGCTTGAAATAGCGCTGTAACACATCGACCTGTTCGACCGTGCCGACGCCGCTGGCCAGGTCATCGTTGTCGATGCGCGCTTTCAGCGCCTGAATCTGTTCGTTGGCCAGGGTATCGCCGGCGATGACGATCTTGAAACCGTTGTAATCCGGCGGGTTATGGCTGCCGGTGAGCATCACCGCGGACTTGCCGGCAAGGATGTGGCCGGCGTAATAGACCACCGGGGTCGGCACCATGCCGACGTCGCTGACGTTACAGCCGCAGTCGAGCAGGCCCTGGATCAGCTGTTGCACCAGTTCCGGGCCGGACAGGCGTCCGTCACGGCCCACGGCGATATTCGCTTCGCCCTGGGCGAGGCTTTGCGAGCCGATCGCGCGGCCGATCCAGTAGGCGGTTTCCGCGGTCAGGCTGCTGCCGACGATACCGCGGATGTCATAGGCGCGAAAAATGTCCGCCGGAAGCGCAGGAGGCTTCGGCGCGATCTGCTGGGTGCTACTCATCATAGGGGGCTGCTCCAATCCCAGGAGATCCTGGTCTTCGTCAAGAATGTCGATATCGAGGATATCGGTGTCTTGAAAAAGCGGGTCGAGCAACACCACCGCAGGTTCGGGTTCGCTCTTTGCGGCGGGCGCTGGACCTGCTTTTTCGCCAGGGCTTGCCGCCGTTGGGGACTGGGAGGTGCGGCGCGGCAGGCGCGCCAGGGTTTGCCCCAGGCTGTCGAGGGCTGGCAAGCTCAGGCTGAAGGGTTGGACGGCTTTGCCCGCCGAGAGTTCTTTGACCATATGCGCCAATTGCAATACGTCGCGGCGCAGCTGTCGGTGCAGATTGTTATGGATCAGGTACATGCCCAGGAGCGCGCTACTCAGCGCGATCAGCGCGGCCAGCCCGAGCAGCATGGGCGAGAGGGCGGTTGCGTCGAGCGCCGGCCCCGGCGTGAAGCTCAGTTGCCAGTTGGGGTTGCCGCTATCGAAGCGCTGCGCTTCGCCTTCGCCCTGGCCGCTTTGCAACAGCAATTGCGGGGCGCCGTTGCCGAATTGCTGATGCAGCCGCAGTTCGCCGATACCGGCCGGCAGTGGCGGCACGCTGGCGAGCAGGCGGTCGAGATCGAACGCCAGCAACAGCGTGCCTTGCGCCGGTTGATCCTCGCCCTGGCGCAGCGCCGCGGCACTGTAGACCAACCAGCGCTCGCCGATCTTGTAGGCCTCCACGGCCGGCGTTTGTCCGGCTTCGACGCGGCGCAACATGTCCAGTGCGGCGAAATTCATCGGCGCGCTACGGCTCATGTCCTGGGCGGCCAGGCCACGGGCGTTGATATGGGCGTCTACCACTCCGTGCAGATACAGCAGGCTGCGTTCGGCGGCGCGTATCTGGTTGATGTCCTGGCTTCGCAGTGCTTCGAGCAACTGTGGGTTGCGCGCGATGCTGCGGGTTTCGGCGGTCAATTGCTGCAAAGCCTGCTGCAACGCGGCGGCCTGGCCGCTGCCCCAGGCGTGCACGAGTTGTTGCTGATGGCGCTGGGCGCTGCTGCCCAGGCCGAACCAGAGCAAGCCGCCGGCCAACAGGACGCCGACGATTGCCGCGAGCAGGCCGGGCAGCAAAGCATTGGCCGCTTGCTGCTTAGCGCTCGGGGCGTTGTCGGCGGGGGTATTGCCAGGTTGCTTGGCCGCTGCTTCCTTGGTCGCGCGCTTGAACGGTTTCATCGAGCGTCTCCTGGGCAATCCGTTTTAGAAGGGTAAGGCACTCAGTGGCTGCCGGAATGGCCGAAACCGCCGCCGCCGCGCTGGCTCTGGTCGAATTCGTCGACCAGCTCGAAATGCGCCTGCACCACCGGCACCAGCACCAACTGCGCGATGCGTTCGCCAACGGCCATGCTGAAAGCGCTCTGGCCGCGGTTCCAGCAGGACACCATCAACTCGCCCTGGTAGTCCGAATCGATCAGGCCGACCAGGTTGCCGAGCACGATGCCGTGCTTATGGCCGAGCCCGGAGCGCGGCAGGATCAGCGCGGCCAGGCCGGGGTCGCCGATATGGATCGACAGGCCGGTGGGGATCAGTACGGTTTGGCCCGGCTCCAGCAGCAGGTCTTGCTGGAGCATGGCGCGCAGGTCGAGGCCGGCGGAGCCGGGCGTGGCGTACTGCGGCAGGGGGAATTCGCTGCCCAGGCGGGGGTCGAGGATCTTGGCTTGTAACGCGTGCATATCAGGCTCTGCGGTCGGTGAATGGAGGCATCAGGCGTGCGGCAAGCGCTCGGCGATCAACGCCACCAACTGGCGGGCGATCTTACCTTTGCTGGTCTGCTCGAAACTGCTCTGTTGCAACTCGCGGTCGATGATGGTGATGGCGTTTTCCTCGCTATTGAAGCCGATGCTGGGGTTGGCCACGTCATTGGCGACGATCAGGTCGAGATTCTTGTCCTTGAGTTTGCGCGATGCGTACTCCAGGAGGTTTTCGGTTTCGGCGGCGAAGCCGACGCTGAACGGGCGGTCTGCGCGTCCGGCCAAGGTGGCGAGAATATCCGGGTTGCGCACCATTTGCAGGAGCAAACCATCGCCGCTGCTCGGGTCTTTTTTCAATTTGTGCTGGGCGACCACTTCCGGGCGGTAATCGGCGACCGCGGCGGCGGCGATCAGCAGGTCGCAGGGCATCGCGGCTTCGCAGGCGGCGAGCATGTCGCGGGCGCTGATCACATCGATCCGGGTAACCCGGTCGGGGGTGGGCAAATGCACCGGGCCGCTGATCAGGGTCACCTTGGCGCCGGCTTCGGCGGCTGCCTCGGCCAGGGCGAAGCCCATTTTGCCGGAGCTGTGGTTGGTGATGTAGCGCACCGGGTCGATGTTTTCCTGGGTCGGCCCGGCGGTGATCAGCACGTGCTTGCCGGTCAACGCCTGGTTCTGGAAACAGTCGGCGGCGCATTGCGCCAGTTGCTCGGCTTCGAGCATACGACCCGGCCCCACGTCACCGCAGGCCTGGCTACCGGCGGCCGGGCCGAACAGGCGTAGGCCGCGTTCGCTCAGCAGTGTGGCATTGGCCTGGGTCGCCGGGTCGCGCCACATCGCCTGGTTCATCGCAGGCGCCAATGCCACCGGGGCATCGGTGGCCAGCACCAGGGTGGTCAGCAGATCGTCGGCGGTGCCTTGGGCCAGGCGCGCCATCAGGTCGGCGGTGGCCGGTGCGATCAGCACCAGGTCGGCCCAGCGCGCCAATTCGATATGGCCCATGGCGGCTTCGGCGCCGGGGTCGAGCAGGTCCAGGTGCACCGGGTTGCCGGACAATGCCTGCAAGGTCAGAGGCGTGATGAACTCGCGACCGCCCTTGGTCATCACCACATGTACCTCTGCGCCCTGATCGCGTAGACGGCGGATCAGCTCGGCACTTTTATACGCAGCAATCCCGCCGCCCACGCCAAGAACGATGCGCTTTCGATAGAGCCGCTGCATAGACCTGCCTATTTTGTCTAAGATGGGGTGTACGCTTCGGCCTAACAGGTCGGTCGTAGCGCAAAAAGTTGCGCTACGATAGCACAGCGCAAGCGCTCGGGCAGCGCGGCAAG
>CBIHQF010000446.1:0-4048 GCA_966211665.1 uncultured Pseudomonas sp.
CTACGCAGGGACTTGAACCCCGGACCCCAGCATTATGAATGCTATGCTCTAACCAGCTGAGCTACGTAGCCGAGTGGCGCGCATTGTCCGCGCAGGGGCAGGGGCTGTCAAGCCTTGAGGGCGATAATTTTTACGAACTTTCAATTGCTTAGCCGGTTGCTTTCGGGGTCGGTGTTCCTTGCTTTCAGCGAGGGCGGCGGGCCGCACCAGCCGCGCCTGTAGGGCATGGGTATGCGGCGCTGCTGGCCAGCCGAAGCATCGCCAGCAAGGGCTAGTGTCGCGACACGAGTCATTTGTCGCTTTCCACCCAGCTCTGGTATTGAACCGACACATGATGGTGACCACGACACTAGGCGCGTGTCCTGGCTTCTACAGGGTGCAATTCTGGGGGGGCGCCCGACTATCTATATACGCAGCATGCGTTATGGCGATTTTCTCTTAGTCGGCTTCTGGCCTAGACTGCTCCGATCATTATGCAAGGAGTGCCATATGCGGCGTCAGCCAAGCCATTTTTGTAGTTCGTTTTTGACGCTGGCCTTGCTGGTCTGTGCCATGCCGCTACGGGCCGAAGACCCCCTCTTGACTACCGATATCGATATCCAGGCCGTCGCTTCCGAGCGTCAGGCGCGTGGGGTGTTACGCGCGCGGGACCAGGCGGTGCTGGCCAGCGAGTTGGCAGGAAGGATCATCGAGATGCCGTTTGCCGAGGGTCAGCATTTCCAGAAGGACGAGGTGCTGGTGCGCTTCGACTGTGCTGCCTATCAGGCCCAGCTCAATGCGGTGCAGGCGGCGGCACGGGCGGCGCGTGAGGAGTTGGCGCACAAGAAGCAGCTGGCGGCGCTGAATTCGGTCGGTCGTTTCGAGGTCAATCTGGCCGAGGCGCGTCGTGCCCAAGCCGAGGCCGAGGCGCAGGTGTATCGCGTGCAGGTCAAGCGTTGCAGCGTCACCGCGCCGTTCGACGGCCAGGTGGTGCAGCGACGCGTTCAACCCCATGAGAGCGTGGCTACCGGGACGCCGATTCTGGAAGTGGTGGACAACCGCACCCTGGAAATCCACCTGCTGGTACCGTCGCGCTGGCTGGCCACGCTCAAGCCCGGCCAGCACTTCACCTTCGTTCCCGATGAAACCGGCCAACCTTTGCAGGCCGAGGTAAAGCGTCTGGGGGCGCGCATCGATGAGGGCAGTCAGACCCTGTTGCTGATCGCCACGTTGCCGGCGGACGCCAAGGGTTTGCTGGCCGGGATGAGCGGCAGCGCGCAGTTCGAGGGCATGCCATGACCGCAGCGCAGCCAAACCCGTCCGAGCGGCTGTTCGCCCAGTTTCTCGGCCTCGAACGCCAGGCACGAGCGGCTGGCGATATCGACAGCCTGGCCTATGCCCTGGTCAACGATGCCCAGGCGCTGTTCGGCTATCGCCATGCGGCGTTGTTGATCGCCGGGCGGGTACGCGCGCTGACCGGCATCAGCGTGGTGGAAGCCCATGCACCCTTCGTCGCCTTTGTCGAGAACGCCGTCGGCCAGTTGCTCGCGGAGAAACGTCTGGACAAGCCCCAGGTGGTGATTGCCGACTCCTTGAGTGCGCAGATTCAGGCCGACTGGCAAAGCCTGTCGACGGGCTCGGTGTTCTGGCTGCCATTGCTCGATCGTCAGCAAAACCCTTACGGCGGTTTGTGGATCGCTCGCGAGCAGCCCTGGAGCAGTGCCGAGCAGGCCCTGTTGGAGCAGCTCGGCGATTGTTACAGCCACGCATGGCAGGCGCTGCAACCGCGCAAACCCTGGCGGCTGCGCTGGCCGCGGCGCAAGATCGCGATTGCTGTGGCCGCTCTGCTGGCGCTGTTGCTGCTGCCGGTGCGCCAGTCGGTGTTGGCGCCGGCCGAGGTGGTGCCGCTCGATGGCCAGGTGGTGGCCGCGCCGCTGGATGGGGTGATCGCCGAGTTTCTGGTCAAGCCCAATCAGAATGTGAAAAAGGGCGATGTGCTGGTGCGTTTCGATGCCACCAGCATCAAGGCGCAGGCGGATGTCGCCGAGCGCAGTTTGCAGGTCGCCGAAGCCGAGCTGCGCGCCAACGCCCAGCGGGCGTTCAGCGATGCCGAGTCGGGCGCGCGCATCGACCTGTTCACCGCCCGGGTGGCGCAGAAGCGCGCCGAGCGCGACTACGCCCGCGAGCTGCTGGCGCGTACCGAGGTCAAGGCCGAGCGCGACGGCATCGCGGTATTCGCCGACGCCCAGCGCTGGACCGGCCTGCCGGTGCAGACCGGCGAACGCTTGATGGTGATAGCCGATCCGCGTCAGGCGGAACTGCGTATCGATCTGGCGGTGGCCGATGTGCTGGCCTTCGAGCCGGGCGGCGAAGTGGCGCTGTTTCTCGATAGCGATCCCTTGCACCGGCATAGTGCCCGATTGCAGCGTCTGGCCTATGAGGCGCAAGCCGTTGCCGGCGGCCAGTTGGCCTATCGCCTGGATGCCGAATTCGATCAAGCGCCGCCACGCATCGGACTGCGCGGTACCGCCAAGCTCTATGGCGAGCGTGGCCCGTTGGCGCTCTATCTGTTGCGCCGGCCTTTGGCGGCGTTGCGTCAGACGGTGGGGCTGTAGATGCGGTTGCCGGCGCTTCGCCCTGATCTGCAATTGTCCGCCGCCGCCCCGGCGCTGGACGGTGCGCCGCAATGGACCCTGGCCGACCCCTTGCGCGGGCGTTACTTCAAGCTCGGCGCCGCGGCCATGCGCCTCTTGCGCCATTGGGCTCTGGGCGACGCCGGGCAGGTGCTGCGCGCCGCCAATGCGGAGCCCGGCCAACCCCTGGGCGAGGCGGATGTGGAGGGGATGCTGCGCTTTCTACGCGGCCATGACCTGATCGTCGCACAGGATGCCGAGCAGCGCGGCAGCTTTGCGAGCAAGGCTGCGTCGCAGCGCCAGGGCTTCTGGAAGGGGTTGCTGCACCAGTACCTGTTCTTCCGTATCCCGCTGTGGCGGCCGGATGCCTTTCTGGATCGCACCTGGCCCTGGCTCAGGCGCTATGGCCCCGGCCTGCTGCGCTACGGTCTGCCATTGTTGCTGGCCTTCGGGGTGTTTCTGGTGGTGCGCGACTGGCAGCGGTTTATCGCCACCTTTCCGCATTTATTCAGCCTGGGCGGCATGCTCTCCTTCGCCATTGCCCTGGTGTTCGCCAAGCTCTGCCATGAGTTCGGTCATGCCTATATGGCCAAGCGCGCCGGATGCCGGGTGCAGAGCATGGGGCTGGCCTTTATGGTGCTGTTCCCGCTGTTCTATACCGATGTCAGCGATGCCTGGCGGGTCAATGATCGGCGTTCGCGGTTGCTGATCGGCGCCGGTGGCGTGCTGGCCGAGTTGCTGCTGGCCTGTATCGCCCTGCTGGCCTGGTCGCTGTTGCCGGACGGGCCGCTGCGTAGCGCTGCCTTTATGCTGGCCAGCGCCACCTGGATCACCACGGTGGTGATCAATCTCAACCCTTTTATGCGTTTCGATGGCTATTTTCTGCTCAGCGATTTCTGGGAGGTGGAGAACTTGCAGGCGCGGGCCTTCGCGCTGTGCCGCTGGCGCATGCGCGAGGCATTGTTCCGTTACGGTGAGCCACCGCCGGAGCCCTGGCCACCGGCTCTGCGGCGCAAGCTGCTGGTGTGGGGATATGGCGCCTGGTTATGGCGTGCGGCCTTGTTCATCGGTATCGCCGTGGCGGTGTACTACATGTTTTTCAAGCTGTTGGGCGTGTTCCTGATGTTGGTGGAGCTGGCCTGGTTTATCGGCCTGCCTATCTGGCGCGAGCTGAAGGAGTGGTGGCTAAGGCGGCAGCGGGCGCAACCGGCGCGCGCCTTGCTGGTCGGTGGTGCGCTGCTTGGCTTGCTGGCCATGCTGCTGGTGCCTTGGCGCAGTGCCGTGGAGGTGCCGGCGATGTTGGAGGCGAGCCGGGTCAGCGCGTTGCACGCGCCACGAGCGGCACGCCTTAAACAGTTGCATGCGAGCAATGGCCAGGCGGTGCACAGCGGTGACCTGCTGCTGGAGCTGGAGTCGCCCGATCTGGATTCGCGCCA
>CBIHQF010000447.1:0-4035 GCA_966211665.1 uncultured Pseudomonas sp.
CGGTATTGAACCGACACATAAAGGTAGTCACGACACTAGCAGGCCGTTGAAAAACTACCTGCGTTGGCAATACTGCGTTAAAAACGCCCTCAAAATGCTCATTTACAGCTCGTAAACTCCGCTTTTTCGGCCGTTTTTGCCTTGTATTGCCTGCCTCGCCTACGTTTTTCAACGGCCTGCTAGGGCCTGAGCCCGGAGGATGGGCACATCGGCGGCTGGTCCCCTACGCCCCCTGCCCGCCCCCCTCCAGCAAATGACTCATCGCCGTTTTCAGCATCATCGGCCGTACCGGCTTGTGCATCAGGGTATGGCCGAGTTCGCGCATCTGCTGTTTCAGCTCGTTGCTGTAGTTGGCGGTGATCATCAGTGCCGGTAGCGGCGTGCTGCGCCGGGCGTTGATTTGGGCGACGGCGTCGACGCCGTTATGGTCGTCGTCGAGGTGGTAGTCGGCGATCAGCAGGTCGGCGTCGGCATGGTAGTTGTCGACCTGGCGCGCCAGGTCTTCCTCCGAGAGCGCGGTGACCACCTGGCAGCCCCAGGCTTCGAGCAAGGTGCGCATGCCGGCGCAGATCGCCGCATCGTTATCCAGTACCCAGATGCGCGAGCCGCTGAGGCGTTCGAGTAATAGGTCGGGCGTGTCCTGCACCACCCGCGGGCGCGGCGCGCGGCTGGTCAGCGGTACTTCGATGGCGAACATCGAGCCCTTGCCCAGCTGCGAGCTGACGCGGATACGGTGGCCGAGCATGCGCGCGATCTTGTCGACGATCGCCAGACCCAGACCGAGGCCACGGTCCTGCTTGCGGTGGGTGACATCGCCGCGTTTGAACTCCTGGAAGATCTCGCCGAGCTTGTCCTCGGCGATGCCGATGCCGCTGTCCCACACCTCGATCGACAGGCGCTGCCGACGCCGGCGACAGCCGAGCAGGATGCGCCCGCTGGTGGTGTAGCGAATGGCGTTGCTGAGCAGATTGCGCAGAATCCGCGCGAGCAACTGGATATCGCTGCGCACCAGCGCCGAGCTGGGGATGAAGTCCAGGCGCAGGCCTTCGCTGCCGGCGATCTGGTGGTATTCGGCGGCCAGGTTCTCCAGCAGCTCGCTGACCGCGAAGGGCGCTATATCCGGCTTGATCAACCCGGCGTCGAGCTTGGAGATATCCACCAGGGTGCCGAGCAGGCTTTCCACATCCTCCAGGGAATTGCTGACGTTGCGCACCAGGCCGGCGCTGCCCGCCAGCTCGCGTTTCTCCAGCAGCGCGCTGGTGAACAGCCGGGCGGCGTTCAGCGGTTGCAGCAGGTCGTGGCTGACCGCGGCGAGGAACTTGGTTTTCGATAGATTGGCCTGCTCGGCTTCGCCCTTGGCCTCGCGCAGGCGCGCCTCCATCTGGGTGCGCTCGTCGATCTCGCGGCGCAGTTGCTCGTTGACCGTGGTCAGCTCGGCGGTGCGCTCGCGCACCCGCTGCTCCAGGTGCTGGTAGGCCTGGTGCAGGGCCTCGGCGGTGCGCCGGCGCTCGGTGATATCGCGGATCAGCACGAAGATCCCGACCACTTCGCCGCTGGCCTGCCGGTTGGGCACGTAGGAACGCAGCATGTAGCGCTCCTGACCGCTGTGGTTGGTTTCGGCGACATCGAAGGTCACGCTCTCGCCGGACAGGGCCCGCTCGATATAGGGCTCCAGGCGCCGGCAATGTTCCTCGTTGTGCACCTCGCGCAGGCTCTGGCCGAGCATCGCGCCGCGCGGCCAGCAATACCATTCCTCGTAGACCTTGTTGGTGAATTCATAGATCAAGTCGGCATTCAGGTAGGCGATCAGCGCCGGCACATGGTCGGTGATCAGGCGGATCCAGCGTTCGCTTTCGCTCAGCGCTTCGGCGTGCCGATAGCGCTCGGTGATGTCGGTGAAGGTGTTGACGAAGCCGCCGGTGGGCAGCGGGTGGGTGCGCACTTCGAGCATGCGGCCGTCGAACAGGCGCATCTCCAACTCCTCGATCGCCCGGCCATTGGCATCGCGGCTGGCGGGGGTCAACAGGGCCAGTTCGCTGTCGGCCATCACCTCGGCGAACGACCGGTGCGCGCTGATCGGCGCCAGGCCGCAGAGGTCGAGAAAGCGGTGATTCCACAGCTCCAGGGTGCCTTCGGCATTGACCATGGCCATGCCCTGGGACAGGTTGTCGACGGCGCGTTGCAGCAGCCGCGACTTCTGCGCCAGGGCCTGCTCGCGGCGCTGGGTTTCGTTGAGTTTGACCTCGGTGATATCGGTGTAGAGGATCACCAGGCCACCCTCGCGGGTCGGCCGCTCGCTGACCTGCACCCAGCGCCCGTCGCGCAGGCGGTAGAGCATGTGCCCGCCCTCCTTGCCGCGCTGTTCCTCGACCACCAGGCCGGTGCTGATGCTCAGGCGTTTGATTTCCGCCAGGCGGGTGCCGGCGCTGATCCGTGCGCGGCTATGGGCCCAGAACGACTTGAAACGGCTGTTGAACAGGACGATGCGCTGCTCGCTGTCGAACAACACGAAGCCATCGGAAATGCTCTCGATGGCGTCGATCAGATGCTGGTGCGCGGTCTCCGCGCGCAGGCGCGCATCGCTGAGCAACTGGTTGCTGGATTTCAGTTCGGCCATCGCCTGGTTCAGCGCGTCGGTGCGTTCGCGCACCTGCTCGGCGAGCACCACCGAATGCTGGAACGCGGCATAGGCGTCGTCGCCGCGCGAATGCACCGACTCGACCCGCTCGATCAGCGCGGCGTTGATGCGTTTGAGCTTGAGGTTTTCCTTTTCCAGCGCCTGGCAGCGGGCGTGCAGCTCGACGGTATCAACCCCGGCCAGGTCGGCCGATGGCGACTCCGGTGAAGGTCTGGTTGATGTGCATACCATTGAACTGCTCTCCGTAGGTATTGAACCCTATGACTGGCTGGTTGCGCAGAAACGCCGAGACCGGCTCGACACCGCCCTGGTCTTCGATTTCCAGGCGACGCAGGAAACAATCGCAGCCGATGGTCAGCAGCAAGGGCCCGAGCCGCTCGCGTAGGCCGGCGAACACCGTTTCGAGGTTCGGCAACAGCGGTCCCGGACGCATGGCGGTGAGCACGATGCCGTTCTCCACCGCGCAGTAGAAGGTCAGGCTGAGGTCCTCGTTGACCCGCTGGATCGAGCGCACGTAGTACTGCTCGCTGATCCGCACGGCCAGGGGATGGGCGGCGAATACCCGATGATCCAGCGCCGCCAGCGGCACGCCGATCAACTCGGCGTACTCCTGCGCGGCCGGCGCCGCGTTGAGCTCGTAAACCCGTCGGCTGGCGCTGTCGGCGCGGGTCACCACCAACTTTTCGGCGCAGGGTTGAATGTGGTGGGTGCTGAACACTTCGAAATCCAGCCAGGTGTTGAACAGCACCACCACCGCCGCGCCGGTGTGAAACTCGCCGCCGTAGTAGACATGGGTGTGGCTCAACTGATTGTCGTCGCCGGCCGAGCCGCCGAAATGCGGGATGCTGCCCAGCGCCGCGCTGAGCGCGCCGAGCACCACCTCCTCGCGGCTGGACAGGCCGTCGAGCAGGGTCAGGGCGAAGCTGTGACCCTTGATCGAGGCCAGTTCGTTGGCGCGGCAATCCTTGACCAGACGCTCGACCAGTTGCTGCGCGTCGATCAGGCTGAAACGTTCCATTTCATCGATCAACGCGCTGGCGATCGAGAAGCTACGATGGTCGAAACCCACCGCGCTGACGCAACCGCGGCCGTAGCCGTGGGGAGTGATTTCGCCGGCACTGGTGCAACCGATCAGGTCGATCCCGCCGAAATGCGACTCCAGCGCCTCGCCGAGGCGTTGCAGGTCGTAGGCGGCGGAGCAGAAGAACAGCACGAAACCCAGATGCGGGTGGATCAGTTGACGCGCCAGCTCCTGCGCCACCAGCTCGACGTCGATGGCGCTCGATGTGGCGGTGATCACGCCTTCGGTCTGTCCTTGCTGCATAACTCGCCCCGTAAAGACCCTAGGGTCTGTTGCCGTTTCATCGCGACCGCGCCGGAGCCTGTTTTAGCGCGAG
>CBIHQF010000448.1:0-4029 GCA_966211665.1 uncultured Pseudomonas sp.
CGATGGCGATGAATACCGCGGCCAGGCCGATCATGCTGTGCATGAAGGCGACCAGTTCCGGCATCTTGGTCATTTCCACGCGCTTGGCCATGATCGAGCCGGCGGTGCCGCCGATCAGCAGGCCGACGAGCACGTAACCGATACCGGCAGTGGCGATTTCAGCACCCAGCTTATAGATCAGGCCGACGGTGGTGACGATCGCCAAGCCCATGCCGAGCATGCCGAACAGGTTGCCGCGCCGCGAGGTGGTCGGGTGCGACAGGCCTTTCAGCGCCTGGATAAAGCAGATCGAGGCGACGAGGTAGAGAACAGTGATCAGATTCATACTCATGGTCAGTGCTTCTCCACTGCAGCGGCTTTCGGCGCTTTCTTCTTGAACATTTCCAGCATGCGCCGGGTTACCAGGAAGCCGCCGAACACGTTGACCGCGGCCAGTGCCACGGCGGCGGTGCCCATGAACTTGCCCAGTGGGGTGACGGTCAGCGCGGCGGCGAGCATGGCGCCGACGATGACGATCGCGGAAATCGCGTTGGTCACCGCCATCAACGGGGTGTGCAGGGCCGGGGTGACGTTCCAGACCACGTGGTAGCCGACATAGATCGCCAGCACGAAGATGATCAGGTTGTAGATGCCGTCGGAAATCATATCCATGGTTGTTTTCCCCTTAGCCGTTGCTGCGTACGACTTGGCCATCGCGGCACATCAGGCACGCTTTGACGATGTCGTCTTCGAGGTTGAGGTGGAACTGGCCGTCCTTGTCGAGGACCAGCTTGAGGAAGTCCAGCAAGTTGCGCGCGTACAGCGCCGAAGCATCCGCCGGCACCATGGCCGCCAGGTTGCTATGGCCGACGATGGTCACGCCGTTGCTGCTGACCACCACCTGCTCGGCGACGGTCAGCGGGCAGTTGCCGCCTTGCGCCGCAGCCAGGTCGATGACCACGGAGCCTGGCTTCATTTCCCGTACGGTGGCTTCATGCAGCAGCGTCGGTGCCTTGCGGCCCGGGATCAGCGCGGTGGTGATGACGATATCGGCCTGCTTGGCGCGCTCGTGCACCGCCTTGGCTTGGCGCTCCATCCACGATTGCGGCATCGGCCGGGCATAGCCGCCCACACCTTCGGCGCATTCGCGTTCCTCGTCGGTTTCGAACGGCACGTCGACGAACTTGGCACCGAGCGATTCGATCTGTTCCTTCACCGCCGGACGCACGTCCGAGGCTTCGATCACCGCGCCCAGGCGCTTGGCCGTGGCGATCGCCTGCAACCCGGCAACGCCGGCGCCGAGGATCAGAATGCGCGCCGCTTTCACGGTCCCTGCGGCGGTCATCAGCATCGGCATAAAGCGCGGGTAGTGGTGGGCCGCCAGCAGCACGGCTTTATAGCCGGCGATGTTGGCCTGCGACGACAGCACGTCCAGGCTCTGCGCACGCGAGGTGCGCGGCGCCGCTTCGAGGGCGAAGGCGGTGATACCGCGGGCGTTCATCCGCGCGATGGTCTCGTTGCTGAACGGGTTGAGCATGCCGACCAGCACCGCGCCGGTTTTCATATGGCTCAACTCGGCGTCGCTCGGCGCCACGACCTTCAATACCAGGTCGGCGCCGAGGGCCGCGGCATCGCTGCCGATGCTCGCGCCCACGGCTTCATAGGCGCTGTCCGGGATGCTGGCGCTGACGCCGGCACCGCTTTGAACGGTGACCTGATGGCCTTGGCCGATCAGCTTCTTGATGGTCTCGGGGGTCGCGGCAACGCGCGTCTCGCCGACATGGGTTTCGAGAGGAACACCGATGTGCACATCTATTCTCCTGCGTGATCTTTTTTAATGAACCGGCGCACTACGTTGGCGCGCCGGCGAAGGGGGATCAGCACAAACCCGCTGGAACGAAAGCTCGGACAACGGCGGGGCGCGGCATTTTGCAGGTGATACCTGAGACCATCAAGGCGTTATGGAGTAAAACCTGCGGGAAACTACAGGTCATTTGCTGACTTCTTGTATCCCATTTTCTCAAGGCAAGGCTTACGGGGGCTGACTGCGAGGGTAAATACCCGGGCGCAATCCCGGCAAATCTGATCCTTGCTATGAATAATGGTTCATTAGGGGGATGCCTGCTGTTCCAGACGCGACACATCCTGGCCAGGGGCGGCTGGCACAAGGCGGTCATGGCGCGCGCAAGTGTAGCGTTATTGATAGCTGACTACGAGGTCAGGTTGTCTCCGGCGCTAGGCACTCATGCCAGTCCATGGTCCTTGGCATACGCCTGGGCTTCCCGCACCAGCCAGTCGCGCAAGGCGAGCAGCGCGGCGGATTCGGCTTTACGCTCGGGGATGATCAGAAAGTAAGCCTTGTCGCTCTGATAACTGTAAGGCGCGGCTATGACCAAACGTCGTTCGTCGAGTTCGCGCTGGATCAGAAACGGTGGAATCAGCGCCATGCCCATCTCGTGCATGGCGGCCTGGGCGAGCATGGAAAACAGTTCATAGCGCGGCCCGCTCATGTCCCGTGCGACCGTCATGCCCTGGGCGCCGAACCACTGACGCCAGGCGTAGGGTCGGGTCGTCTGTTGCAACAGCGGCAGCTCGGCGAGCCGTTCGGCGCTGAGTTGCGTTTGCCCGGCGAGCAGCGCGGGGCTGCAGACCGGCATGGGGTTCTCGCGCATCAACAGATGCGAGCTGGTGCCCGACCAGTCGCCGTCGCCGAAATACACCGCGGCATCGAAGGCTGTATCGGCGAACAGAAAGGGTCGGGTGCGGTTGGTCAGGTTGACGGTGATCCGCGGGTGCTGGCGCTGGAAATCCTTCAGGCGCGGCAGCAGCCATTGGGTGCCGAAGGTCGGCACCACCGCCAGTTCGATGGTCATCGCGCCCTGCTGGCCCATCACCGCCAGGGTGTCGCGCTCCACCGCATCCAGCTGGCTGGCCACCCGCCGCGCATAGGACAGCCCGGCATCGGTGAGCTTGACCCCGCGCCGCGAGCGGCGAAACAGCTCGACGTTGAGAAACTCTTCGAGACCGGCGATTTGCCGGCAGATCGCGCTCTGGGTCAGCGCCAACTCTTCGGCGGCCTTGGTGAAGCTCTGATGGCGCGCCGCCGATTCGAAGGCGATCAAGGCAGCGGTGCTGGGGATTTTCCGGCGCATGCATTGGCCTCACTAATCGACCGCTGTCTAAGGCTTCTATCTTTTCACGGAATGATAAAAACGCACAACACCGTGCAAAATCCTCGTTTGCACGACTGCACGGCCAGGCGTAGGTTGGGCTGCGTTCGACGAAGCCCAACATCGGATTGACTGCATATCCGTTGGGCTTCGCTACGCTCAGCCCAACCTACCTCCGAGGTTCCCGCAATGGCCAAGGCAAGTTTCAACTGGATCGACCCGCTGCTGCTCGATCAGCAACTGACTGAAGAAGAGCGCATGGTGCGTGACAGTGCCCAGCAATTCGCCGCCGACAAGTTGGCGCCGCGGGTGCTGGAAGCCTTCCGCCATGAACGGACCGATCCGGCGATCTTCCGCGAGATGGGCGAAACCGGCCTGCTCGGCGCGACCATCCCCGAGGTTTACGGCGGCAGCGGTTTGAATTACGTGTGTTACGGCCTGATCGCCCGCGAAGTGGAGCGCGTCGATTCCGGATACCGCTCGATGATGAGCGTGCAGTCGTCCCTGGTGATGGTGCCGATCAATGAGTTCGGCAACGAGGCGACCAAGCAGAAATACCTGCCGAAACTGGCCAGCGGCGAATACATCGGCTGCTTCGGCCTCACCGAACCCGACCACGGTTCCGACCCGGGCGCGATGGTCACCCGGGCGAAGAAGGTCGACGGCGGCTACCGCCTGAGCGGCGCCAAGATGTGGATCACCAACTCGCCGATCGCCGATGTCTTCGTGGTCTGGGCCAAGGACGATGCCGGCGAGATCCGCGGCTTCGTCCTGGAAAAAGGCTGGCAGGGCCTGAGTACCCCGGCGATCCACGGCAAGGTCGGGCTGCGCGCCTCGATCACCGGCGAGATCGTCATGGACAACGTGTTCTGCCCGGAAG
>CBIHQF010000449.1:0-4020 GCA_966211665.1 uncultured Pseudomonas sp.
CGGGTGGCAACTCGAATAATCAGGATCCTTGGGGTGGCCGTAAAGGCGGCGATCGTAAAGGGCCGCCGGATCTCGACGAGGCCTTCCGCAAGCTACAGGACAGCCTCAACGGCTTGTTCGGTGGCGGTAAGAAAGGCGGTGGCGACGACGGCGCTGCCGGTAAAGGCGGCGGCTTCGGCCTGCTGTTCATTGGCCTGGCGTTGCTGGCGGTCGTCTGGCTATACAGCGCGATCTATGTGGTCGACGAGCAAGAGCAGGCGGTGGTGCTGCGTTTCGGTAAGTATTACGAAACCGTGGGCCCGGGTCTGAATATCTATTTCCCGCCGATCGACCGTAAGTTCCAGGAAAACGTCACCCGTGAGCGTGCTTACAGCAAGCAGGGGCAGATGTTGACCGAAGACGAGAACATCATCGAAGTGCCGCTGACCGTGCAGTACAAAATCAGCAATCTGCAGGATTTCGTGCTCAACGTCGATCAACCGGAAGTCAGTTTGCAGCACGCCACCGACAGCGCCGTGCGCCATGTGGTCGGCTCCACCGAGATGGACCAGGTGCTGACCGAAGGCCGTGAGTTGATGGCCAGCGAAGTCAAGGATCGCTTGCAGCGCTTCCTCGACAACTATCGCACCGGCATCAGTGTTACTCAGGTCAACCTGCAGAGCGCGGCCGCGCCGCGTGAAGTGCAGGAAGCTTTCGATGACGTGATCCGCGCCCGTGAAGACGAGCAGCGCGAGAAGAACCAGGCGGAAACCTATGCCAATGGCGTGGTGCCGGAAGCCCGTGGTCAGGCCCAGCGTTTGATCGAGGACGCCAGCGGTTATCGCGATGAAGTGGTTTCGCGGGCCCAGGGTGAGGCGGATCGCTTCACCGCCTTGGTCGCCGAATACCGCAAGGCCCCGGAAGTCACTCGTGAGCGTTTGTATCTGGACACCATGCAGGAGCTGATGAGCAACACCAGCAAGGTGCTGGTGACGGGCGACAAGGGGCAGAACAATTTGCTTTATCTGCCGCTGGACAAGATGGTCGATGCCCGCGGTTCCTCGTCGACGCCCAGCTCGATTTCAGGTGGTGCGGGCGCCAGCGACACGAGCTCGCGCGTGAGTATCGATCCGCGCCAGGTTGAGCTGCGTACAAGGGAGAGCCGTTGATGAGCAATAAATCGCTGATCGCCCTGATTGTTGGCGTGGTGTTGGCACTGGTGGCCTGGAATAGTTTCTATATCGTGTCGCAAACCGAGCGGGCCGTGCTGTTGCAGTTCGGTCGTATCGTCGAGCCGGACGTGCAGCCCGGTCTGCATGTGAAGATTACTTACGTCAAAAAGGTGCGCAAATTCGATGCGCGCTTGCTGACCCTGGATTCGAGCAGTTCGCGCTTCCTGACCCTGGAAAAGAAAGCGTTGATGGTCGACGCCTACGCGAAGTGGCGGGTGTTGGATGCCGAGCGCTTCTACACCGCGACTTCGGGTATGAAGCAGATCGCCGATGAGCGTCTGGCTCGTCGTCTGGAAGCTTCGCTACGCGACCAGTTCGGCAAGCGCACCCTGCACGAGTCGGTATCCGGCGAGCGCGACGCGCTGATGGCGGACGTGACGGCTTCGCTGAACCGCGCGGCGCAACGCGAGTTGGGTATCGAGGTGGTGGATGTGCGGGTCAAGGCCATCGATCTGCCGAAGGAGGTCAACCGCAGCGTGTTCGACCGGATGAGTTCCGAGCGCGAGCGCGAGGCCCGCGAGCATCGCGCCAAGGGCCGCGAGCTGGCCGAAGGTATTCGCGCCGATGCCGACCGTCAGCGTCGCGTGTTGCTCGCCGATGCCTACCGTCAGGCGGAAGAGTTGCGTGGTGATGGCGACGCCCAGGCGGCCGCGATTTACTCCAAGGCGTATGGGCAGGATCAGGAGTTCTATTCGTTCTACCGCAGCCTGAGGGCTTATCGCGAGAGCTTCGCCGATAAGCGCGATGTGCTGGTGCTGGATCCGAGCAGCGACTTCTTCCGCTACCTGGAGAAATCCAAGCCCTAGAGGCGGCATTAAGCTGCAAGCCATAAGCTGCAAGTAGGCGCCGACCTGCTTGCAGCTTAGAGCTTGTGGCTTGTGGCTTGTGGCTTTTAGCGTGGTATCATTCGGTAGCCGGGAAAATCCCGGCTTTTTTGCGTCTGTGGGAATCATGTGGCAGGAATTGGGCATCGCACTTTGTTTATTGCTGGTGCTCGAAGGCATCCTGCCCTTCCTTTGTCCGCGTCAGTGGCGCGACGCGCTTTTGCAGTTGGTACGGCTGTCGGATCGGCAGCTGCGTCTTATGGGGTTGACCAGCATGCTGCTGGGCACAGCTTTCCGTTATTGGCTTCATTGAAGGCTGGTGCCGCCCGGTTCAAGAGGGGAATGGCGAAATGGCAACGGTAGACCGCTGGCTCCTGCCAGATGGCATCGAAGAAGTACTGCCGCCCGAAGCGGCGCGCATCGAGACGGCGCGCCGTCAGGTGCTGGATCTGTTCCAGCGCTGGGGCTATGAATTCGTGGTGACACCGCATATCGAGTACCTGGAGTCGCTGTTGACCGGCGCCGGTCAGGATCTCGATCTGCGCACCTTCAAGGTGATCGACCCGTTGTCGGGTCGGCAAATGGGTTTCCGCGCCGATATCACCCCACAGGTCGCCCGGATCGATGCGCATAGCATGCGCCGCGAAGGTCCGAGTCGCTTGTGCTATGCCGGTAGCGTGCTACACGCGCAGCCGCGACCGCTGACCACTTCGCGCAGCCCGATCCAGCTGGGCGCGGAGCTGTATGGCGACGCCAGCCCGGCCAGCGACGTCGAGGTGATCAGTCTGCTGGTCGATACCCTCGAGCTGGCCCAGGTGCCGGACGTGCATATGGATCTCGGGCATGTCGGTATCTATCGCGGCCTTGCCCGCGCAGCGGGCTTGTCGGGCGATGCGGAGCAGCAGTTGTTCGACGCCATGCAGCGTAAGGCGATGGATGAGATAGCGACCCTGACCGAAACCTTGCCGGCAGCGCTCGGCAAGATGCTGCAAGCGCTGGCAGAGCTCTGTGGTGGCCGCGAGGTGCTGGACCTGGCCCAGGCTTGCCTGGTCGACGCGCCCGACGACGTGCATGCCGCGCTCGATGAGCTACTGGCGATTGCCGATGCGCTTAGTCTGCGTTATCCGGAATTGCCGCTTTACTTCGATCTGGGTGAGTTGCGCGGCTATCGTTACCACACTGGCGTGGTCTTCGCCGCCTTTGTGCCGGGTGTCGGCTATGCGATCGCCCAAGGCGGCCGCTACGACGATATAGGTGCGGATTTCGGTCGTGCACGCCCGGCGACCGGATTCTCCACCGATCTGAAAACCCTGGTCGGTCTCGGCCAGATGCAGCTCGGCGATGTGCCTGCGGGTATTTGGGCGCCGGATAGCCATGATGTGTACCTGTGGCAAGCGGTACGGCGGCTGCGTGCCGAAGGCGCGCGCGTAGTGCAGGCGCTGCCCGGGCAAGTGGCGGCCGATGCGCGCGAGGTCGGTTGCGACCGCCAGCTGGCATTGAGCGAGGGACGTTGGCAGGTAACGCCGCTGGCTGGTTGATAGTTTGGAGGCCGTCTGAACAAGGGTTCAGACAGGCGATCTAATTTCGTTTCCGCCGGCCGTGGCCGGCATCAAGTTTGCGTGACGAGGGGTAGTGTTATGGGTAAGAATGTCGTAGTCCTGGGCACCCAGTGGGGCGATGAGGGCAAGGGCAAGATCGTCGACCTGCTGACCGAACAGGCTGCAGCCGTCGTGCGTTATCAGGGCGGCCATAACGCCGGTCATACCCTGGTGATCGACGGCGAGAAAACCGTTCTGCACCTGATCCCCTCCGGCATTCTGCGCGAGAACGTGCAGTGCCTGATCGGCAACGGCGTGGTGGTCGCGCCTGACGCGCTGATGCGTGAAATCGTCAAGCTGGAAGAAAAGGGCGTGCCGGTGCGCGAGCGCCTGCGTATCAGTCCGTCCTGCCCGTTGATCCTGCCCTATCACGTGGCCTTGGATCTG